>NZ_JBCNZM010000165.1:0-10631 GCF_040227615.1 Bacteroides sp. RTP31139st1_H2_RTP31139_211217
ATACTTGTTCATTATATTCCTATGGCATTCGTATAGGAAATTTCTCCTATTTTCGGTGTTTCTCTTTCTGAGAGAAATGGGGTGATTGGTATTTTGATGTATATCAAATATTTATAAGATTGGTATAATCAATTTGCTCAACAAATAATCAGTTTTTTCTAATCATACCTCTTATTTTTTATGGTATGACTAATATTTTTCTTCTGATTTTTAGTGTTTTTTGTGTTATCTTTTGTACTTTTGCATTTACAAATCTTTCTCTCAGAAAGAAAACTTCAATTTGTATAACATAATTCCAACTTATTTTTTGTCAGATAAATAAAAATAATAATTGCCATAGAATAACAGCGGGCCGATTGGGCACGTATGCTGAAACCTATGGCGTAAACTGTTTTATAATGTGAATTAAAGTGTATTTAAAATAATACTGTTCGCTTTATCCACTACGGAGGTGTCTAACGATGCAAGATAAATCCGTGTAGTGCTTTCTGAATCATGTCCCATAGCTTCGCTGATGGTAGCCAACGGAATGTTTTTGCTTCTGGCGATAGAAGCCCAGGCGTGACGTGCCACATAACTCGTCAGCGGAATAGGAAGGCCGATTTGTTTTCCCAATTTCTTTAGTTTTGAATTCACCAGCTGGGCTGCATTCTTGTATTGTTTCCGTTCATCCGTTTTTGCGTCGAGAATGATCGGCAATAGATAAGAAGAACCTATGGTATCGTATTTATCTATGATTTCTTGCATGGGCTTTTCCCATTTGATTACTAGCTGTTGGTTGGTCTTTTTTCTGCGATATGATAAAAAACCGTTTTGCAAATTACTTTTCTTTAGATAAGCCATGTCTATAAATGACATCCCTCGGGTATAAAAACTGAACATAAATAGGTCTCTTGCATATTCCAAAGAGGAGTCGTGACTTAAATCCATATCGCGTATCTGTCGGATAATTTTGGCCGGAACTGCCCGTTTTACAGTTTTATCTATGCCCGTATATACATGTTTAAACGGATATCGCTGTATAACCAATTCTTTTTCTACGGCACGATTATACATGGCTCTGAGGTTTCTCATGTAATAGGAAGTACTGTTCGGACAAATGTCATTAGATTTTAGATATTGTTCATATTCCATCATCAGGTTGGAGTCTATATTGTCGAAAGGGATGTCTCTGCCTTTCTTTCTGAAATTCATGAATCGCTTGAAGCTATTGAGCGTAGTGGTATAAGTTTCTGTGGTGCGTATTTTACCTATTTGTCTCAATTCTTCAATGAGATTCTCACAAAATGACACAAAGTACTCGTTCACAGGAGGAGCGGAATAATATTCAATGATTTCGTCTGCCGTATATTTGTATCCAAGATTCTCAAATCTTATCATAATATCTTTTAGACGTGAGGTGTCTTCCTCAATACATTTTTTTAAAGAAACCAAATACCGATGCCGGTTTTCTCCTGTCTTTGCTGGTATGATTATTTGGGAATTGAAAATATCCCACTCGTCAGGATAAATCTTGTATCCTGAATTTATCTGCCTTGCTACACGATTATGAATTACTTGATAGAACAATGTTCCCGCTTTTCCTTCTATAGAGGAATGTCGATACTTTATTTTTAATGATGCCATTTTTTTGTTTAATTAATATTATATTCTCCAAAATAAATGTTTTGGCGTATTATATGTTTAATAACCAATAAATTAGATAACTGTTTGATTTTGATTATAGTTGGATTTATATTGATATGGCGAAATACTTGGCTATTATATATCAATGTGAATAATGTTGGATTTTATTTTTCTTTTATTTCCGTACTGCCCTTTTCCTTGTTTTCTGCCTCCCCTAATGTACGTTTTTTCATAGCCCCGTCTGAGAGCCTTTGTTTTTGAACGGCAAATTTATTTCGGTGGATGGATACGAAAGAGTTCCGGTCTTCGCCCTTTGTACCGAAAAAAATAACGCCGGACGGCTTCGCTGTCCCCAACATTTTTTGTCGTCCAAAACTTTTCTCAATCCCTCCTTCCTTCTTGTTGTGTGCCGTAAAAAAAAGGCTTATAAACTCAGATGGGGCATGAAAGCTCAAAAAAAAAGTCGGCAGAAAGAAAAGGTCATCCCGGAAAGGGGTTTTAAAAAAAGGTCTTTAAATCTAGCTGAAGCATAAAATTAGAAGTTTAACCCTTTAAAAATGTGACATATGATTACAGTGACGGAACAACTAAAGAATGTGTTTGAAGCCAACCCTTTGTACTCAAAAGAGGGGCAGGGGCTTAATGCGGAAGTCATCGCAAGGTTTTTCCTTCCTTTTTCTTCGGTGGTATGGTTGGTAACGGAAGCCGAACAGCAGGAAGGCGGTGACTGGCTTTTTTTCGGTTATTGCCATATTCAAGAATGGGAATGGGGTTATGTGCTTCTTTCTCAAATTCAAGAGGTGAATGTTCGTGGGTTGACCGTGCAGCTGGATAAAGGACTGAAAACCGGTATAACGGTAAAAGCTTGCCTGAATTGATTAGAGAATAAACGGAGAGGGAACAACCCCTTTCCGCTTTCCAACCGGAATATTGAACTTAAAAACGGAAGTTATGGTTTACGAGACGAATTGCACGGAAATAACACAGGACAAATGGCGTGAGCTGATGAAGTACGGTAGAAAATGCTCCTATCGGCTGCTTACGGCGAGAATCAAGCGGGAATTGCCGGAATTATACCATGCGCTGGCTCTCCAGTTCTATAATCCTTATGCGGAACAGTGCAGGCAGACACCCACACATTATATATTGGTTCATTCGGCCATTGAATATTTTATCAGAAAACAATAAAGGACAAATGGTTATGAAAACAAAAAAGGTTGATAAAAAGAAAACGCTGGCTTATGCGGTGGCATTTTACTTTACGGATGTTTCCGTAAAGTTCATGATGGGGAATGCGATGTATGAGTATGTACATACCGTTTATGACAGGCGGTATGATAACGGTGGCTTTAATACGCTTGCCGTAGTCTATAATTACAAGAGGATGAAGTACGAGGTATTGGTCGTATCGGACGAGAAGGTAGGTGATAAGGAGATTCATATATTATAAGTTTCACAAACAGGGCTTTTGCCATATAAAAACGGCTTTTGAGATGAAAAAGTTATCGGCTTATACGGTTGCATCCAACTGCACCGACTTGACGGATATACGTGACGGCATCGCTGAAATACATGAAGCGATGAAGACTTGCGTTGAATCCGGGAAACATATCCCTTCATTCTATGTTTCCCGGTTGGCCAAACTGGAAACTAAAAAGAAGAAACTGGAGAAACGGACGCAGGTACACATGACCGTCACCATCCGTTTCTTTATAGATGATGATACCCTTACAATGGCAGTCAGGCATTGCCTTTTCTTCAAGCTGGAACCGACTCGGCAGAATGTGATGAAAGCCATCCGTGATGCGGTTCTTAATAACGGACGTTCCATTCTTGACTTTCCGGAAGCATGGGGAGAAGATCTTATGGATGTGTCTTTCTTTGATGTGGAGAATGCCATGAAGAAGCTGCGTTCCTCATTCGGCCTATAAACTTCATTGCATATTTTTCCGAAAGTAAAGTAACCGTTGGATTTTTGGCCAGCGGTTCTTTTTTCAAAAAAGAACCAAAAACTTTGAATACAATCTTTTTTCATCTTCTAACTTATGTATTCGGAAAAAATTCCATGGCATTCAGAAAAGGGATGATAGCGGTTTGGGGATTATAGGGTAGATTTGTGGGGTAAGCTTACAGAGACAGTTTTTATAGGCAGGTTCCGAAAAGCCTTTGAGAGAGTAGGAGAACATGAGTTATAATATATGGCTATAAGTATAAATGATAGACAATTGATTACACAATTTATTACTAATACTCAGAATTTGAATGTTAATTTACCTACAAATGGTGGAGGGTGTGCTAATTTAGTTAGAGGAATTATAGAACAGGCAACAGGAAAAAGAATTTCAGTTAATCCTTTTGGAGCTTCTTTAGAAAGTATGATACAAAAAATAAATACCTATCATGATTTAGCTAAATGTAATAATGGAGATATATTATATTTTGTGCATCTTCCTAATGCTGCTGTAAATTTACATCAAACTATTCATTATGCAATTTTTTGTAATGTTAATAATGCTGGTGTACAGAAAAATGTTATTGGGATAAATGGATTAGCAGATCTTTCTTTTTCTCCCACAGCTTATCATGGTGTTGTAGCATCTGTAATATCTCCGGGTAATTTTAATGGAGTAGGGCAGGTGATATATGATACTGTAGCATTCCCTAATATTCTTGGTGAATTGTATGTTATTGATTATGAATTGATATAGGAATAAGTTTCTTCGTTATTTTATGGCGTACAGTAGTATAGAAATAGAAAAAAACTGAAAATTGAATAGTAAATTTGTTTGCTCCATGTTACGTTTATTACCGCTTGTAATCGGGCTTTGCGCAGACTTTATGTCCTGAAGGCTTTTTAGTACCCCTTCCATTTGGAAGATTTTGACAGCAGCGATGAAGGTGGTGGAGGATATATCCGGCTGGAGGCTTTTCAGTGTGTTCTCCGATGGCTGATATCCTCTCATCTTCAGTTCCAGAATGGTATTGAAAAGTCATCATTTCGCATAGCCTTCATGAAAGCCTCCTCTTGTTCGTTGGCAATGTCCGGATTTGGATCGTATGCAGTTGCTTGCCGAACAAGAACAGACTTTTTATTAATGTAATAGTGTCGCTATTCGTCTGTTTTTATCTTCTAGCTAAAGGCAGTAACAACCGTTCCACAAGTTCTTTCTTGTTCTCAACGGGCATCTTGTTTCTGCCTTTGGCAATGACTTCAGCAGCCAAATCGCTTTTACGCCCGGCAATGTATTTCTGTCGCTTTCCGTTTATGAAGGCCTCGATACGGAAATCATGCCGGGTGTTTTCGATGATGTTGATTTCTGATACCAAAAAGCCATCCTCTGTCTCGTAGGGTTCGACAATGGTGGGCAGGTAGTGTTTCATGGTTTTCCCTATGATCGGAGATACCAAACCGGAAAGATGCTCTTCGATGCGGTCTTTCCAATAGTCATCGATTTGATGATTGGTGGCATAATCGTAAAAATGGCTGATGGCAAGGCTGACTTCTTCGATTATCCTTTTCGCATTCTTTATTCCGTTCTGTTTGGCAAATTGCATCAGGTCATCTTCCGTGATGTCGTTATCTTTTCCTGCAATGCTCATGGAGTGTGCGTTTTCGTATGCCGCACCGTCCAAATTGGTGGTGAATGTCATGTCGTAGGCTGGGGTGATGTGCCATGTGCCGTTTCTTTCCATCAGGAAAGAGAAATTCTTGATGTGGTCATCCACATTGCCGCCCATGATATTGAATACCGTCCTACGGTAGAGTTCGGACTGTTCGCTTGCCGGGATGTTCAGTTTTCGGCAGACTTCAAACAAATCCTCATAGCTCGTTGCATCCGGATTCATGGCAGCAAGTGTCTGTGTATGTATCTTCTCTCCGTTTATCCTATCGTAACGCTCCGTCAGGAAGTGATGTTTTCCCTCAATTTGAATGAGTCGGGAAGGCATCATCGTAATCCCGGCTTCCTTTGCCATCTCATAATATACCATTTCCATTTGCGTGAACGGAAAATCGTCCCCTTCTGCAAACTTCAATATGTAGTAGGTATAGCCCTCCGGTAAAGGGACTTGGCCGGAACGTATATCATGTGTCGTTTCATTGATGGCGATGATGGCTTTCGGGTGCTGCCCTCCGGCTGATGTACCTATCTCATAGATACTTTGCAGTTGCAGTGCTTCGTCATCTTGCACGGATATTTCCTCCCGTTCCTCAAAGATACGGCGTGCCAGTTGGTATAAACTCTCTATCTGGAGAGTGGAAGAGGATTCCAATCCAGGAGTGGCCGGGATGAACTCAAAGGCTCCCATTCCCCGTTTCCCGATGAAAGACAGTTTATCTACCGGTGTGAGTTTGCGCTTGGGGATATGGTTTTGTGCCGCCCATTGGTCGAAGACCATGTTACCCCACCGATCAGGCAATGAATCTGCCAAAAACGGTGGGAGACCTTGATAAGTCTTTTCTTTGTTTCCGAGTATGGGCATACCCTTTGCCGCCGGTCCTTTGACAGAAGCGGTCAGTGGGGCGATTTCCACTCCTTTCTTGATGAAATCCGGATGATAGTTGAAGACGGCTCTTTTGTTTCTTTCGTCCCAATAGAGCTTTCCGACTTCTTCTCCCCATAACATAACACTCACAACATTATTTTCCATGTCTTATCCTTTTCGGCTTTTTATTCATTATTCGTTCCATTGTATAGGCTGAAACAGGTATTTCCGGCATCAGATCATCCATCTGTTCCAGACAGTCCACTACTCGTAACAGGGCAAGAAAGTTGCCCATATTGATGTTATAGGCCTTCCCGTTCTCAAACTGGCGTAAGGTGATAAGGCTGACACCGGCTTTCTCGGCAGCCTCTTTTTGGGTGAGCCTATAGGTTAGCCTGTATTCCTTAAATCGTCTGCCCAGTTCCACTATGATTTCCGGATTGGCCATGGCTTGGGTGATGTGATTCGTTGTCATTTTACAAAGGTAAATATATTAATTGTTAAATCAAAATATGATATATAACAATTAATATATTTACTGTTATATTGAATTGTGCGCGATGTAGTTTGTGTGCTAATCCCCCAATTCCATGCTACGTTTATTGCCGCCTGTAATCGGGCTTTGCGCGGGTTTTATGTCCTGAAGGCTTTTTAGCATCCCTTCCATTTGGAAGATTTTGGCGGCAGCGATGAAGGTGGTGGCGGATACATCCGGCTGGAGGCTTTTCAGTGTGTTCTCCGATGGCTGATATCCTCTCATCTTCAGTTTCAGAATGGTATTGAAGTCATCATTTCGCATAGCCTTCATGAAAGCCTGCTCTTGTTCGTTGGCAATGTCCGGCATATGGATCGTATGCAGTTGCTTGCCGAACAAGAGCAGGTTTTCTCCGATAAAATCGGCGTGTTCCGGCTTGACCCCGCAATCCTTGGCAGTCTCATGCCAATGCGATACGGTTTCCTGTATCTCTTCGATAATCTGTTTGTGTTTCCGGATACCCATGTTCTCACCTACCTTTTGCAGATCTTCCATCGTGAAATTGTCTTGTTTGCCGTTGAGTGACAGCTGGTGGCGGTTCGTCCATTTGCCGCCCGGTGTGTATGAGTAGCAGAGGTCGTATGCTGGGGCCAGTTTCCACTTCCCTTGTCTATCCATCAGGAAAGATAAGTTCTTGCTATGGTCGTCATGGTTCCGGCTCATGACGTTGAACACCATTCTTCGGTATAGTTCCTCCTGCTCTGGATAAGGGAGGTTCATCTGCCGCATGATACGGAATATCTCTTCGTATGAATGGCGTTGGTCACGGTCATAGTGGGCAAGCCCGGCCAATGTCTGTACATGGATCTTCTCTCCGTCTTCCATACGGTCAAAACGTCGTGTCATAAAGTGATATGACTCTTTTTCCTGAAGTAACCGGCATTCCATCATATCGATACCGCAGGCTTTTGCCATCCGGTGATAGGCATATTCGATATTTCCTATTCCTTGTGGATTGTCCGTTATCTGCGTGTGTTCGCTGTATTTGCCGCCATCAAATTTCAACAGCCAATACCCGAATCCTTCAGGAGCTTTTACCTGTCCGGAGCGTACCTCTCCGGTAATATCGTTGTAGGCGATGATGGCCTTGGGCTTGGCACCTCCGGCAGATGTTCCCACTTTCAGTATATCCAGAATGTTTCTTCCTTCCTGGCGCAGTTGGACCTGAAAAGCCATTCTGTCCGTGAATACGGATTTGGCAAGCTCAGTCAGTTCCTCGATATGGAGCACTGATGATTCGTTCATGCCGTTGATTGGCGAGGACGGCTCAAACTCCAGTGCGCCCATGCCACGTTTGCCTACATAGCAAAGCCTGTCTAAAGGGGTAATCTCTTCTCCGGACAATCCCTTGCTGGCAAACCATTCATTGATGATCTGGTTTCCGAAAGTGTCCGGCAGTGAATCGGCAAACAGGCCGGGCAACCCCTTGAAACAGTCGGTACGGTTTTCAAGGAACCGGTAGGGGGTGTTCCTGTACTGGCTGATGGGCATGATGATGGGAGAAATGTCAAGACCGGAGCGGATGAACTTCCGTTCATAGTCGAACAAGGCGGCATTGCTTTCCTTTTCCCAATAGAGAGAGCCTACGCTTTCTCCCCATAGCTTTACATCTACTATCAAATCATTCATGGTTATCTTGTTTTAAATGGCGTACACGGTAGCGTTTCTTTCCTTGCAGTTTTTTGAGCTCTATCGGGCTGACCCGGATTTCCGGTACCAGTTGCTCCAGGTTCTCCAGCAGGCCGAGCGAGCGGAGTACGCTGATGAACAACAGCAGCGATACCGATTTGCCCTTCTCGATGTTCGCAACGGTCAAGGGGCTTACACCGGAAGCCGTTGCCAGTTCTTCCTGCGTGATATGCTGCCTGATACGTGTCTCTTTGATGCGCTGGCCGATTCTCATCAGCACAGCTGGATTGCTCATTTCATTCCACATGGTTGTTCCTTTTTTGCAAATATACAAATAATCCATGTAAATATATAGATTAACTTGAATATATGATGTTAATCTATATGAATACAATGATTATAGTTGCTTTATCGGCTGTTTTTTTCTTTGAACTAGGATGAAAACTGACTAAAATCACAATGTGTTGTGAATATGAAAGAGCTAGGAAAGATGATTAAAGAGTGCAGGAAGAGTTTGAAGGTCAATCAGCTGGAACTTCTCCGAACTGGCGGGCGTGGGCATCAATACGCTGGTGGCCATCGAGCGTGGAGAAGGCAATCCTAAATTGGCTACTGCTTTCCATTGGAGTTGATTAAAGTGCGGAAAAATGTATAAGATTGCTTCTATTATCTGTTTATTTTAGTATATTTGTGCTTTAAATAAGTGCGGATAAATGTATTATACGCTGTTTTTACATGTATAAAAATGCTGTTTGTAGATGAAAAGATTTGTTTTGCAACAACTTATAGAATGGAAAAACCGTGAGGATAGAAAACCTCTGATTTTAAATGGTGCCCGACAAGTTGGGAAAACATGGCTGCTCCATGAGTTTGCCAAACTTGAATACAAAAAAGAGGCTTATGTGGTATGCCGTAAGAATAACCTTGCACGCCAGCTTTTTTCTCAGGATTTCAATGTTGACAGAATTTTACGGGGGCTGCGTGCGATGACTTCCGTTGACATTACTCCGGGTGATACGCTTATTATCCTTGATGAGATACAAGATATCCCGGAAGCACTGGAATCTTTGAAGTATTTTAAAGAGGAGGTTCCGGAGTATCATATAGCTGTGGCAGGTTCACTTTTGGGGATATCCCTTCATCAGGATGTGTCTTATCCCGTAGGGAAGGTAAATGTCATCAATATATTTCCTATGAACTTTGAAGAGTTTCTTGTCGCCAAGGGAGAAGAAGAAGCTTGTAAATTGCTTATGAGTGGGGATTTTGAAACGATAAGCCTCCTGCATGACAAATATACGGATCTCCTTCGGCAATATTATTATGTAGGTGGTATGCCGGAAGTTGTACTCAAATATGTAGAAACGGATTCCTTGCTGGAAGTCAGAAGAATACAGTCGGAGATTTTGCAAGGCTATGATCTTGACTTCTCAAAACATGCGCCCAAAGAACAGGTTCCGCGTGTCCGAATGGTATGGAACAGCATTCCTTCCCAATTATTTAAAGAAAACAAGAAATTCATTTACGGAGCTTTGCGAAAAGGTGCCAGAGCCAATGATTTTGAGATGGCCATTCAATGGCTTGTAAATGCCGGGTTGTTGTATAAAGTGCCTCGATGTACCAAACCGGAGCTTCCGCTTGATATTTATGAAGACCTGTCGGCTTTCAAACTCTATATGGTTGATTTGGGGCTTATGGGTGCTATGGTCAAGACAGATCCGGCCCAAGTCTTGATTAAAAACGACATATTTAAGGAATACAAGGGAGGAATGACTGAACAGTATGTATTGCAGCAGATGAAAAGTAAGGGCGTGTCACCGATTTATTACCATAACACAGACAATTCGCGTCTTGAGTTGGATTTTGTTATTCAACGTAATGCCCAAATGGTGCCGATAGAAGTGAAGGCCGAAGGGAATGTCCGGGCCAATTCGTTGACAGCATTACTGGGAAAAAGACCGGAATTGCATGCGGAGAGATTTTCTATGTTGCCTTATAAAGTACAGGGTAATCTTACAAATTTTCCGCTATATGCAATATAGGTGTATCCTTTTCCCATGCCGGTCATACCGTTAGAACTGATTGATAAGTATGATGCGTATGTTGGCCGGTATGTCTATCTTTGTGGCAATGAAAACAGAGAGAGGATTGATTTACGCCTTGTTTTCCGGGACGGAAAGGAGATTGGCACGGATGATCTGAATCTGTATTATAATTGATGTGACGGCTTGGATGTCCCCCGGATGAATGTTCGGGGGATTCTTTTTCTTTTGGGCGTTCCTGTGGGACGGTCGGGCTTTACGTTTCAAGTCCTCGCCTAAAGGCTGTGGGCTTTACTCTGCAATCCCTAACGCATGGC
>NZ_JBCNZM010000166.1:0-5432 GCF_040227615.1 Bacteroides sp. RTP31139st1_H2_RTP31139_211217
GGAAATAGACCTTGAAGAACTCATGCGCATTTTATCCCTATCAAATGGTATGGAAGACGTGACATACAGAAAAGCAATTTCAAACAAATGACGATATGGAAACAATGATTTTTAAGACACCTTGCCAAACAGAACGGGAAGCCCGTGACTTGGCTATTTATAACGAGTATAACGCCCTGATTGCCGTTGAAGGACAGAGCAAAACGCTCGTAACAGAACACCTGATGAAGAAATATAACATACACAGCGCAGGAACTATTTACTTGATTCGCCGCCGTGTGGAGAAGAAATTGGAAGCGCAGAAAGGGGGTATAAATGGCACTAAGTAAAGAGGCGCAAAAAATCAAGACCGAGTACAATAAAAAGTACATGGAAAGGTATTGGGAGCGCAAAGCTGAAAAGAGAAAAAACGAGACCAAAGCGGCGGCAGAAAAGACAAAGACTGTGACAACAAAAAGAACGACAAAGACTGTGAGCACCGTTACAGTCAAAGAAACAGAACTTTTTGAATGGCTTTTTCCCGAACCGCACGTCACGGAGGTTACAGTCTCCCGGAACGGACAGTCTGACGCACAGTATATCAAAGCTCTTGAAACGGCTAACAAGACCATAAACACGGAAAACGCCCGTCTTCAAAAACTCTTGATTAAATATCAAGACATCGTAAGAACGGGATTGAAAGCGATAATGTTTGACATCGAAAACTGTAAGTCATTATGAAAAAGAAAATTATTCAATGGGGGCTGATGACCGTTCTCGGTCTTTGGGGAATGGTTTCATTCATGGTTCTCGCAGGAGAAGAAGCCCCCGAGGTATGTATGACATTGGGCGATTTCTTTCTGATTAAAGCCCTTGCGATAACAAGTTTTTCAGGTTGCATTCTATGCGGGAAATGGCTCTCAAAAAAGGGTCTTTTACCGGAAATAAGCATACAGGAGGATTGAATATGGAAATCACTTTGGAACAACTCAATGAAAAGATAGACAACCTTTCACGGTTGACGCTTATCAGTTCAAAAACGGTTCTTGACTTTGAAGAAACGATTTTGTTCACGGGATTGAGCAAAGGACACCTTTACCGCCTGACAAGCAACCGGGAGATACCGTATTTCAAAAAGAACCGTAAGCTATATTTCAAAAAATCTGAATTGGAAGAATGGATGCTTGACCAGCGCATTCCGACAAAAAATGAAATTCAAAGTCAGGCGACAACTTATTTGGCAACCCATAAATGACACCGCCATGAATAACCGAACAGCAAACATATTTGACGCATGGATTATCAACCAACACAACAGGTTGAAAGAAAGAATCGCTTCTTCAACCATGTTCGATGATGACGCTTTTCAGGAAACATACCTGACCATGCGGGAAGCCCTGACGATAAAGGATATTGAACTCGATTTTGAACCCGTGTTCATCAAGCTATACAGACGTATGTTAGCACGTGAGTTAAGCACAGAGTTCAGATATTCCCACCCCGACCCCTTGTTCTTTGTTCTTCTCCGTTCTGATGAAGAAAACCCAGAAGAAATTGGGCAAACCCCGGCAGAGAACATTCAGGCGAAACAAGTTGATGAATATGTGAGATACAATTTCAAGCCCAGTGACTACCTGATATTTCATTTGAAATTCTTTCAGGCTATGACTTGGCAAGGCTTGATAGACTACACGGGGCAAAGCTCAGCCACAATAGCAAAAAGACTGAATAACATGAAACACGCTGTAAAGCAACGTTTTACCCCCCCCCATTTATAACATATCTTAACGTTTTATCAATATAAAAATAACATAACTAAAATAACAGCAATATGAAACTCACAATTTTTGACAAGAACAACAGCGGAACGACATCAGCAAGAACAGGCGTTCGCTCGGTTTATATCAACAGAAAAACCGGGAATATTTCATTCTCAAACACCTTGAAAAAAGGGAAAGGAATCACAGTTGAACAGACCGTCTATTTTGCAAAGGACGAAGACAGCAAGACGGGAGATTGGTATATATGCTTCAACGCCGGAGAAAACGGGTTAGCCCTCAGAGAGAAAAAGAACAGCGGCTATGCGAAAGACTGTGAACGCACGATTTATTTCAGCAACAAGTTCATCGCGAACAAAATTCTTGACGCTTCAAAAGCCCAACAGTCAGCCTCTTTTCTTGTCAGTGAGAAACCCGTTATGATTGACGGCAAAGAATGGTTCAAAATCGTATTATCAAAGCCATTGAGAGTTAACTAAATAAATTATTCACATTTCAAATTTCATCATTATGGAAAATGACATTATTGAAATCAAACAAGCTGAAATGCTTGCGGGAATTACCCGGTCAGAAATTGACATTCAGATTGCCACGGCGAAGCAATATCCCCGTGACCTGAACACAGTCTTGAACAAAATCGCCACCTATGCCACAATGGATAGGGAAACGGCAGAAGACTGCTTCTATGTTCTCAGAAGAAAGGACGCAAACGGTAATGACAACACCATTGAAGGGCTTTCGATCCGTATGGCAGAAATCATCGCAGGGGCTTGGGGAAACCTGAGAGTTCAGACCCGCATCATCGGAAATGACGGGCGTAAAATCACGGCTCAGGCTGTCTGCCATGACCTTGAAACAAACTTCGCCGTTTGCAAGACCGTTGACCGCCGGATAACAACGAAAACGGGTAAGACATACAGTGACGACATGCAGGTTGTGACAGGCAACGCAGCCGCCTCAATCGCTTTCAGAAACGCAGTCTTGGCGGTCATACCGAAAGCCGTTACAAAACGTGTCATCAATGAAGTTAAAAAGGTTGCGCTCGGTCAGGCGATTGACGTTGAGACATCACGCAAGAACTGTTTGGCGAACTTCGCAAAAGCGGGTGTGACGGAAGCCATGATTTGCCAATATCTCGGTATTAAGGCTATCGCAGAAATCGACAAAGAAAAGCTGTTTGAACTTAGAGCCACTTGGAACGCTATCAAAGAGGGAACGACAACCGTTCAGGAAACCTTTGTCAAACCACAACTTGAAGCCAAAGCACAAGAAGAAGCCAATAAAAAGACCGCTTCGGCGGCTGACAAGGCGGCAGCGGCTATCGCACAAGCAACGGGAGAGATACCCGCCAACGTTGACCCTGAAACGGGGGAAATCAAAGAAGAAAAGTCAAAGAAAACATCAACATCTAAAAAGTAAAACATTATGAAAGAAGTAATTGAAGTCAAAAGAGACGATTTGCGGGAACTTTATCAGGTATTAACCAATTACCCGGCTATTTCAAAAGAACAGGTTCAGAACGAAATGCACAAAGTTTTCGGGGAAGATACATTCAAGCCCAAAGACATCACAGAACGTGTGAAAACCTTTGAAGACGCTTGCCGTGAACTTGGAGAAGAACACCCGTTTGTAAGCGCATACACCGCATGGATAAAGCATGAAGAGTTTGACGACCAAGAAGACATTCTCGCTTATATGAAACTCCGTATCATCTGCGCCGCCTTGAACGAGGGCTGGGAGCCTCAATTCACAGAGGACGAATGGCGTTATTATCCTTGGTATTGGCTCTATACTCAGAAAGAAATCAAAGACATGGATGAAGACGAAAAAACAGACCGCCGCTTAATGTCAACAGGCGACTATCAAACAGGTTATGCGGGTCTCGCCTGTGCGAACTCGGATAGCACCCCCTCGAATACGGATGCGTCCCTCGGTTCTCGCCTTTGCTTAAAGAGCGACACGCTCGCCGTTTACTGCGGGAAACAGTTCATCAACATCTGGGCAGACTTCTGTCTTATCCGCAAGTGAGTAACAACAAATGTTTAACATTCAAATATCAACAATTTATGGAAACGAAAAATAACAGCGAATTTTTATCGAAAGTAAACGCTTTTCAGAATGAAGCGCAAGAGTTTATCGAAAAGTCTGATAAGAGACACGCCGTAATTGTCATCGCCTCTGAGCCTGACGAAAACGGGGAAGGCTCACGTCAAACCGGGTCTATCATGGGAAATGAAGAAGAAGCCGTTTACGCCTTAGCCGGATTCATGAGACAACCGCAAGGACGTGAGTTGTTAAAACGGGCTGCTGCTTTAAGCATGGCTGAGTCTTTAATGAAATCAATATTGAACGCAAAAGAGCAGGAGGAAAGAAAATGAGCTACACGATTATCAGACCGAAAGACCGTAACGAATGGCTTGAACACAGAAAGTCAGGTATCGGGAGCAGTGAGGTTGCAACCATTCTCGGGTTGAACCCGTGGGAAACCCCTTATCAGCTTTGGAGACGCAAGGTTGGTCTTGATGAACCTAAAACAGAGACCTTTGCTATGAAAGCGGGTCATTATCTCGAAGACGCTGTTGCGCAGTTTTGGCATGACGATACGGGACGTGAAATAATCAAGTCATCAGCCGGGGACTGGCTGATAAGAAATAATGAACGCCCCTATCTACAGGTCAGCCCTGACCGTACATATTGGCTCGCAGGAGAAAAGAAGAACGCTTCAAACAAAGGTGTTTTGGAATGTAAGACCACCCAAATGAAAATTTCCTCTGACGATCTGCCGAAGCATTGGTTCTGTCAGGTTCAATATCAACTCGGGGTTGCAGAATTGAAAGAGGGCAGTTTGGCTTGGCTCTGTTCAGGACGTGAGTTCGGCTATAAAGACCTGTCTTTTGTTCCTGACTTCTACGCATGGATAGTTGAAGAAGTTGAAAAGTTTTGGCGTGACAACATTCAGGGGAAGAAAGAACCCGAAGCGACATCGGTTCAAGACATTCTGCTGAAATTCAACCGTCACACGGACGGGAAAATCGTTGAAGTGAATGACGCTATTTTCTCAGACTATCAAAAGTTGAAAGAAGTCAAGAAAGAGATGGATAAACTTGATGAAATCAAGACAGAGTTGGAAGAACGCATTAAACTCGGCTTCGGAGACGCAGAGGCTATCAGCTACGGAGGTCAGACGCTCGCCACATGGAAAGCCCCCAAGCCGTCAATGAAGTTTGATGACAAGGCTTTCAAAGCCGCACACCCTGAAATGGTTTCCGAGTTCTCAAGGGAGGTTCAGGGGGCACGCCGCTTCCTGTTAAAATAAGGTTCAATCAACAAAGAAAGGTCAGACGGTTATGTATATCATTTCAAATAAGCAAATGGAAGATATAATCAGCTATATCGAAGCATGGAAAGACGGGGTTCAGGTTGAAGAAAAGGACACCCGGACTTATAACAAGGTTCGCCTCGCAAATATCCTTGTGAAGAAACTGAAAGCGAAACAGCCGCTTTCAAAGCCTGAACTTTCTGAGAGCCTTAAAAAAAATCTTCGTGATTTGAAGTGAGTACAATGTAATCACTTATCTTTGCAATAACCGAAATGAAAAGACAGTTAAACAACGATATAAACTCCGTACATGGGTTGAACATCCGAAAGGTTTTCAAACGCTTGCTGTTATGCGT
>NZ_JBCNZM010000166.1:5442-10417 GCF_040227615.1 Bacteroides sp. RTP31139st1_H2_RTP31139_211217
GGTTAGCCCTAAATACGGAGTTTTATTCTCTCAAATATGATAACACTCAGAGAAAACCAAACAGAGCCGATAAACAAGGCTATTCAGTTCTTCACGGAAAAGAAACCGAAGCCGAGTTTGATTGTTCTCCCGACCGCTTGGGGGAAATCAATACTGACGGCTTTTGTCGCAAAGAACAGCAACGATAAAATGATTGTTCTTCAACCCTCGAAAGAGTTGCTCGAACAAAACTATTTGAAATATTGCTCGCTATGCGGGGATTTCGCATTGAATGCGGGGATTTACAGCGCAAGTTTCGGGCGAAAGGACATCGCCCATATAACTTACGCCACGATAGGCTCAATAAAGAGCCTCGGGGCTAAATTCAAGTCTCTCGGGTTTACAAAAATGTTGATTGATGAAGCGCACCTTTATCCCCGTGAGGCTAACAGTATGCTCGGACGTTTCCTGAAAGAAAGCGGCATAACCCACGTTCTCGGAATCACGGCTACCCCCGTGAAGCTGCAAACGAACCGGGATAAGGACGGGCAGAACTTCTCAAAACTTGTCATGCTGACCTCCCGTTCAAAGAAAGGCAACTTCTTCAAAGACATCATTCATGTCGGGCAGGTGGCTGAAATGGTTCGCCTCGGCTTTTGGTCTCCGCTTCAATATGAGACAGCGGGATTCGACAGCAGTCTTCTTGTCTTCAACAGTTCAAAATCTGAATACACGGAAGAAAGCGTTCAGCGGGCGTATGATGCGAACGGAGGATCTGAACAGATTGTTCAAGCCCTTGACAGACATTCAGACCGCCGCCATATTCTTGTCTTCGTTCCCTCTGTTGAGGACGCCATAACGCTTTCAAAGAAATACCCAAACTCAGCCGTGATTTACGGGGAAATGGATAAGACGGAACGTTCTCAGGTCATCGCACGTTTCAGGGCGGGCGAAATACGGGTCATATTTAACGTCAGAGTGCTTTCGACAGGCTTTGACTATACAGGTATCGACTGCATCGTTTTAGGCGTTTCTACGGCTTCTATCGCCTTGTATTATCAGATTATCGGACGTGCGACACGTATTGACCCCGAGAAAACGGACGCTTTGATTGTTGACCTCGGCGGCAATGTTGAACGTTTCGGGCGTGTTGAAGACATCACGTTTGAGCAGGGTAAAATGTGGCGAATGTTCGGAACGGGCGGGCGGCTTCTGTCAGGCATACCCATTTCGGACATCGGTCATTACACCCGTGAAGACACACGGGCGATAGACGCTCGGGCAGAAGCCCCGATTGAAATCATGCCTTTCGGCAAATATAAGGGGAACAGAATAGCGGACATTCCCCTTGATTACCGTCAATGGATGATACGCTCCTTTGAATGGAACGCAAGGAACGAGAAACTCCGCAAATCAATTCTTACAACCCTATAAATCCATCAGGCTATGGCAAGACCGAAAAAACAAACCGTTGATTATTTCCCGCACTTCGTCAAGGGCGGGCGCACGATTTTCATCCTTGAAAATAAGTTCGGGAATGACGGATATGCGTTTTGGTTCAAACTCCTTGAAATTCTCGGGGAAAGTGAGGGGCATTTCTATGATTGTTCAAACGCTTCAAATTGGGAGTATCTTCTTGCCAAAACACGTGTCACAGAGGAAAAGGCGAAAGACATTATCAACGTCTTGATAAATCTAAACAAAATTGACATTGAGCTATGGAACGAACATCGTGTTTTATGGATTGCGAATTTTGTCAGAAACCTTTCAGATGTTTACAGAACCCGTAACACCAACCTCCCGTCAAAACCCAGTTTTGAAGACAAGAAACAGCCTGAACAGAAAGTTTCTTCCGAGAAAACACAGGATGAAGAACGGTTTTCTGCGCAAGAAACCCCTAAAGGAGAGGAAAGCAAAGAAAAGGAGAGCAAAGAAAAATATCCTTATCAGGATATATGCGCCTTGTGGAACTCAATCTGTGTATCTCTGCCGAAAGTTCAAAAACTCAATGACAACAGGCGAGCAAAAATAAAATGCCGCTGTGACGAATGGGGCAAAAGCCGTGAGACTTGGCTACAGACCGCAGAAGACATCTTCAAGCGTGTTCAAGCATCCGACTTCCTGACCGGGCGGCAATCCAACAAAAGGGCGTGGACGGCGACATTCGATTGGATTTTTGAGAACGGTTCAAACTGGATAAAGGTTCAGGAGGGCAACTACGACAAC
The DNA here is from genome assembly GCF_040227615.1 of Bacteroides sp. RTP31139st1_H2_RTP31139_211217. Lineage (NCBI taxonomy): Bacteria > Pseudomonadati > Bacteroidota > Bacteroidia > Bacteroidales > Bacteroidaceae > Bacteroides > Bacteroides sp. RTP31139st1_H2_RTP31139_211217. The sequence continues at coordinate 7,648 of NZ_JBCNZM010000166.1, forward strand.
GATAAAGGCAGCGGCGTTCAGAACGGTTCAAAAGTCACAAAGGTTCAACTCGGTGTCGGCGAGTTCTATGACAACTCAGGGCACAGAACATACGGTTCAGGCAAGGCGATAATACCTCCTACAGCCCCACCCCGTCCGTCTGACAGACACGCTTGGGATTCATCATCAAACACTTGGATTTTATTATGAGCATAAATTGGGAAAAATACGGGATAAAAGCCCCATACGGGCGTTCAGGGAACAGAAAGGTTTTCTGCCCACAGTGCCATGACCAGCGTCACGACAAACGTGACAAAAGTCTCTCTATCAACCTTGAAACAGGCGAGTTCAACTGTCATTACTGCGGTTTCTCGGGCTGTGCAGCGGAAAAAGAGCCTTGGGAAAAAGAAGACCGCCCGTGGCGCAACGCCGCCCCCATACGCCGCGAGAAACCCGTTTACAAGAAACCCGCCCCACGTCAGGACTGTTTTTCAATCTCTGGGAAAGCCCTTGAATGGTTCAAGGGGCGTGGCATCAGCGAAAAGACCCTGACGGCGATGAAAGTAACCGAGGGGCTTGAATGGATGCCGCAGAAGAACGGCAAAGCGAACACGGTTCAGTTTAACTACTACCATAACGGGGAACTTGTCAACACGAAATTCAGAACGGGAGACAAATGTTTCAAACTCTGTTCAGGCGCAGAACTTCTCCCGTACGGGATTGACAACATCAAAGGTACGAAAGAATGTATCATCACAGAGGGCGAAATGGACGCCCTGTCATTCTTTGAATGCGGACGGACAGATGTTGTCAGCGTTCCGAACGGGGCGAACTCAAACCTTGACTACCTCGATGACTATCTCGAAGAATACTTTGATGACAAAGAGACAATATACATCGCATCTGACACGGACACGAAAGGCGTTGTTCTGAAAGAAGAACTGATAAGGCGTTTCGGGGCTGAACGCTGCCGGATAATTGAATACGGGGACGGGTGCAAAGACGCTAACGAACACCTGCAGAAGTACGGGCGTGAAAGTCTTCTGAAATGTATCGCTGACGCTCCCGAGATAAAGATTGAGGGCGTTTTCACGCTGTCAGACTTTGAACAATCCCTTGACGCTCTGTTTGAGCATGGCTTGCAGAAAGGGGTAACAATCGGGCATGACAACTTCGACCGATTGTGCTCTTTTGAAACAAAGCGTCTGTGTATCATCACGGGCGTTCCGAGTTCGGGTAAGTCTGAATTTATTGACGAGATTGCAGAACGATTGAATATTCGTTATGGCTGGCGTTTCGCTTATTTCAGCCCGGAGAACGCCCCGCTGGAATATCACGCTTCAAAACTGATTGAGAAGTTCACGGGCAAACAGTTTGACAAAGAACACCTGACATACGGGGAGTACAAACAAGTGAAACAACACCTTGAAACAAATTTCTTTTTCATATCCCCGAAAAGCGATTTCAGGGTTGACGCTATTCTCGAAAGGGCGAAATTCCTTGTCAGACGCAAGGGTATTAAAGTTCTCGTTATTGACCCGTATAACAGGCTTGAAGATGAAAGCGAGGGCAAGAACGAGACGAAATACATATCAAGGCTGCTTGACAAACTGACAAACTTCGCACAGCTGCATGATGTGTTGGTTATCCTTATGGCGCACCCAACAAAGATGCAGAAGAACAAAGACGGTGAGCCTGAGATACCGACACTTTATGACATCAGCGGCTCAGCGAACTTCTACAACAAGGCTGATTTCGGTATTGTCGTTCACAGAAACCGACTTGAAAACACGGTTGAAATCTACGTGAAGAAAGTGAAGTTCAGACACCTCGGAGAGTGCGGAATGGCTCTGTTCAAATATAACCTGAACAACGGGCGTTACAGCCCCTTTGTCAACGGCACAGAACCCGTTTGGGATAACAGCAACCATTTACAGGAAGAAATCAAACGGCGTGAGCAGGAAGCCTTTGAAGCCTCTCAATTCAACTGGGATGACTTTCAGCCATCCGATGAAGAATGCCCGTTTTAATCATTTGAGTTATGAAGTGCCATTATATCTACACGGAAACAGGCGAAAAGGTTTTGATACCCGGCTGTATGGGTACGGCAGCTATGGGTATCGAACATTGTACCTGCCGCTTTGAAAAATCTCCCGCTCAATTTGAGCGTGAACAATACAATGAAACCATAAAGGTTCTGAAACAAGAAATAAAAGACCTTGAAAGCGAAAATGCGTACCTGAACAGAATTATAAAAAAACTGACTAAAAACAACAGAAGATGAAGCCGAAAGAATTTTTTGACGCTGTTGTCCGAATGAGAGAAAAACAGCGGGAATATTTCAAGACCAAGACAAATTCAGCCCTGACAGAAAGCAAGAGGCTTGAACGGATCATTGATGACGAAATAGAGAGAGTTCAAAGAATTATTCACGAAAAACAGAACCCGAAGTTATGGCAAGATTAGACATTGAAAGGCAAAAACGGCTTGAACCGACACGCATTGAATATGCTGTCAGCCGCATTCAGGAAATCGGCTTTGAGATTGTTCAGCGTGACAACACTCAGATACAGTTCATTCACAAAGGGCAAACAGTGACGTTCTTCCCGTACAGTGGATGGGCAACAGGAAAAAGCATAAAGGACGGGCGGGGTCTTGAAAGACTTCTTAAACAGTTGAGACCATGAGACCGAAAGGAAACGGCTTGATACCGCTTCACGATGAGAAGCAAGAAGAACGGGGCTTCTTCTGTATAAAGCTGGTTCAGTTTCTGAACACAGAAGCCGAAATG
>NZ_JBCNZM010000167.1:0-10185 GCF_040227615.1 Bacteroides sp. RTP31139st1_H2_RTP31139_211217
TGCGGAAATAGCTCAGTTGGTAGAGCATAACCTTGCCAAGGTTAGGGTCGCGAGTTCGAGTCTCGTTTTCCGCTCTTTTCAGATAAAAAAATCCCGCAAGCATTGTTCGGTGCTTGCGGGATTTTTTTGTTGTATGGAAGTTGTTGTTACAGTTTCTGTAATGAGAATCCGAGCATCATTCCGTCGTAGCTGTTGGCCAGCGAGCCGATACTCTTCAGAGTGGAGTTGCTGCTTTTGCTGGAGAGGAAGGTTATCAGTTTCAGTAGCTTGTCCGATTCGAACAGCAGGTCCATAGTTGTGGAGGTAGCGTTGACCTTGGCATTCATACCTATCAGCTTGGCGAATTTCAAGTTGACCTTTTGGGTGGATGCATCGTAGGAGTAGCTTCCCTTCATGCTCTTTTGCCCTACTTTGGCGCTGAATGTGCTGTCGGCGTTGAATGTGAATGACATTTGCCCGGCTTTGATGCCTACTTTGGCAAGCTGTTCGTCCAGTTTCTTTTCTGCGGCTGTGGCGGCAACGGCACCGCCGGCTTTCTGCAGCAGGTTGTCCGATTCGAATTCAATGGCGGAGCCGGTATACGACCAAGTGCCGGTCATATCCGCTGTTGACTTGCCGGTCACGGCATTTACCGCCTTCTCTATATTTTCTTTGTTGAACAAATCCTTGATGGATTGTGCATGACTATTGCTGGTCAGCAGTAGTGCGGCAACAAACAGTTGCCAAAAAACTAATCTTTTCATTTTACTTATTTCTATTGTTTGCTATTCAGGCTTTTGTTGATACTTTCGATATAGTCCAGCAGTTCTTTCCGTCCCATGCGGTTTTCAGAAGAGGTGATGAAGTAGGGGGGCAGCTCTTCCCATTGTTCCTTCAACTGTTCCAGGTATTCGTTGATGTGGGTGTTCAGTCTGCCGCCTTTCAGTTTGTCGGCCTTTGTGAAGACGATGGCAAAGGGTACACCGTTCTCGCCCAGCCATTCCGTAAACTCGAGGTCGATGGCTTGGGGAGCCAGCCGGCTATCTATAAGAACAAACAGACAAGTCATCTGTTCGCGTTGCAGTATATAACTTTCTATAATACGTTTGATTTGTTCCTGCCCTTTCTGTCCCCGTTTGGCGTAGCCATATCCCGGAAGGTCTACAATGTACCAGCTCTTGTTGATGAGGAAATGGTTGATGAGCATGGTCTTTCCCGGTGTGGCAGAGGTCATGGCGAGCCCTTTTCTCCCGGTCAGCATATTGATGAGACTGGATTTTCCTACGTTGGAGCGTCCGATGAAAGCATATTCGGGAAATGTACCAGTGGGGCATTTCCGCACGTCTGTGTTACTGATGACGAATTCAGCGTTTGTAATATCCATTTTGTTGCCTTTTTGGGGTTTTACGTGTGGCAAAGGTAGCACTAATTTCATAAGTTTGTACTATCTTTGCCCAGAAAGCGAAGATAGGCTGCACCTCAGCATAAAAAATGAACTCGTTCATTTTATTCTGCATTCGGTTTGCACTATCTTTGTGGCCAATAGGAGAATTTTAAGTATGAATGGACAGTTTCCCTCTACATTATTGGAGAAGGCGGTAAATGAGTTTGCCAAGTTGCCCGGAGTGGGACGCAAGACGGCTATGAGGCTGGTTCTTCACCTGCTCCGCCAGGATACGGCAGTGGTGGAAGCGTTCGGCAATGCCATCGTGACGCTGAAGCATGAAGTGAAATATTGCAAGGTATGCCATAATATATCAGATACGGAGACGTGCCGCATCTGTTCCAGTCCGCAACGGGACGCCTCTGTGGTTTGTGTGGTAGAGAACATCCGCGATGTGATGGCTGTGGAAGCCACACAACAGTTCCGTGGTTTGTATCACGTGCTGGGAGGCGTCATCTCGCCGATGGATGGCATTGGCCCCGGAGACTTGCAGATAGAAAGCCTTGTGCAGCGGGTAGCCGCCGGCGGCATCAATGAAGTGATTCTTGCGCTGAGCACGACGATGGAGGGAGATACTACTAACTTTTATATCTACCGCAAGCTGGAAAAACTGGGTGTGAAGCTCTCCGTCATAGCCCGTGGCATTTCCATCGGTGACGAATTGGAGTATACGGATGAAGTGACTCTGGGACGCAGTATTGTGAACCGTACTCCATTTTCCGGAACTGCCTGATTGTTTGGGGCCATTATCAATTATTCATTATCCACTATCAATTTACTAAATGGAAGAACAAATAAAGAAGACCGCAGCGCGTGTCCGAACAACTTTTGCCTATTTCTGGATGCTTCCCATCCTGTTCGTTCTACTTGGAGAAACCGGAGGCGGATTGGTAGGTATGTATGCTGGAGATGTACGTGCCACCTATATGGCTGAGACGGTAACCATTCTGCTGGCTGCCTCTTGCGTACCCATAGCCCTGAAACTCTTTTCATGGGTATTAATCCGGAAAATAGATGTAGTGACGCTTCCCGAAGCCCTCCGTCTCTATGCGCTGTGGAGTGGCGTGCGGCTGGCATTGCTTGCCATACCGGTGCTTGCAGGCTTTTTCACCTATTATATCATGTTGAGCAGTACGGGTGCACTGTGTGCACTGATAGGACTGACGGCTTCTCTGTTCTGCCTGCCGGGTGAGGGACGCCTGCGTAAAGAACTGCATATCAATAAAGAAGAAGAAATGTAACCGACTGGAAAATATGAATAAATCTTATTTCTGCAGTGAAAGGGTGCGTCTCCGTGCTATGGAGCCGGAAGACCTGGAAGTGATGTATGCTATGGAGAATGATTCCCAGACTTGGGATGTGACGAACTTCACCGTACCCTATTCCAGATTTGTCTTGAAACAATATATTGAGAATTCCGAATGCGATATGTTTGCCGACCGCCAGCTGCGTATGATGATTATACGTGTAGAGGATGATGCGGTGATAGGCACCATCGATATTACAGAGTTTTCTCCCATGCATGCCCGGGGAGAGGTGGGTATTGCCATACGGAAGGAGTATCAGGGCAATGGTTATGCCAAGGAAGCGCTGCGTTTGCTGTGCGACTATGTTTTCAGTTTCCTATATCTGAAACAGTTGATAGTCCATATCTCGGTGGATAATGAGGCAAGTATCTGCCTTTTTGAATCCTGCGGTTTTGTGCGTTGTGGGCTTTTGAGGGAGTGGTGGCGCGTAGGAGGGTGCTATAAGGATGTTGTACTGTTGCAACTTCTCCGCAGCACTAATTGAATGTTGGAATCTGGGGGAAGCGCGACCATATTTCATATTTTGCTCCCAGCTTGCACAATGCCTTCTTCCAGAGTGTGCCGCTGGCCGCCTCGTCCATTAGCGAACTGATGTTTTCTTTGCCTACCAGCCAGGTGTTTTCTTCAATTTCCCGGCCCAGCTGTTCGTACTCCCAGCCGGAGTATCCCAAAAAAAATCTGATTCTGCCTTTAACGGGATTTCCCTGCATGATGTAGTTTTTAATGGCTTCAAAGTCACCGTTCAGGTAGAAGCCTTTGCCGATGGACAGCGCTCCGGTAATACCCTCGAGCGTGTGCAGATAGAACAATGTATCTGTGCTGAGTGGTCCTCCTTTATAGATAGGTATACTTTCCGGACAGTCGAAGTCTTTCAGCACATCATTCAAGAATAGGGGGAGCGGTTTGTTCAGAACCAGTCCCATTGTGCCGTCATGTGTATGGTCCACCAGTAGAATGACGGATCGTCCAAACATATGGTCACACAAAAAGGGTTCGGAAATCAAGACCTTTCCCCGGGCAGGAACCACATGGTTTGTTTCTATCTTGAATAGATTTATATTGCTATACATGCCCCTAATATACATAATATTCCACAATAAACCAAAGTTCTTCGCTGTTTTTCATTTTAAAAGTTTCTTTTCTCAGATTTTATGGCTTTTTTTATTCGGAGAAAATACTTAAGTTTGCAAGTAATTGGCAATTTAATGCAATGAAATATACTACATTATATACGTTAATTTTAGGGCTGTTTTCTATAGGATGGACGGATTGCCCGGAGGATTTTATGGAGCGTATGCAGCGTCCGGGACATTCTGAAATACAGCTTTCTAAAGTGACGATAAGTGGCCGTGTGCTGGATGAAAGCGGGTTTCCGTTGGCCGGTGCCACTATTCAAGAGAAAGAAACTGCCAATGGTGCGATAGCGGATTCGGAAGGAAAATTCACTCTGGTGGTTGCCGATAATGCAGTGCTTCGTGTTTCGTTTATCGGCTACATGTCCCAGGATATTGAGGTGGAAGGACATTCGACCTTTCATATCACACTAAGAGAAGATATGATAGAGCTGGATAACGTTATTGTTACCGCTTTGGGTATCGAAAAGAAAGAAAATTCTCTTTCTTACGCCACAGATTTAATAAAAAACGAGGAGTTGACGCGAGTAAAAATGCCCAACTTAATTACTTCGTTGACCGGCAAGTCGGCAGGTGTGCGTGTCAATCAGGTTTCTTCCGGTCTGGGAGCCTCAGCCAAAGTCAGTATCCGTGGAATCCGTTCGGTGGCGAGTGACAACCAACCGCTGTATGTGATAGACGGTGTTCCCATTCTGAACTCCACTTCCGAGCAAGCATACTCTGCCATAGGCGGAACGGCCAATGCCGGCAACCGTGACGGAGGAGACGGCATTTCCAATCTGAATCCTGAAGATATAGAGAGTATCAGTATCCTGAAAGGAGCTCCCGCGGCAGCTTTGTATGGTAGTCAGGCTGCCAATGGGGTGATACTGATTACTACAAAGAAGGGGCAGTCGCACGGGCAGCGCAGTGTTTCTTTCTCGACGAGCCTGATGTTCGATAATGCTTTTGCGCTACCCAAGATGCAGAACCGCTATGGAGTAAGTGACGGTGTAGACAGTTGGGGAGAACGGGCAAACCTTCCCGAATACGATAATCTGAGAGACTTCTTCTCTACTGGTGTCACCTCCATAACTTCCATCTCCTTGAGTCACGGCAATGAGAAGTTGCAGAACTATTTCTCCTATGCCAATACTACGGGGCATGGCATCATTGGGAAACATAACCTTTCGAAGCACAACCTCACTTTCAGAGAGACTTCCGTTCTGTTGAATTCCCGTCTGAAGTTAGATGGCAGTATGAACCTGATGCGCCAGGTGGTGAAGAACAAGCCTACCGTGGGTGGTTTCTACATGAATCCTTTGGTGGGGCTCTACCGTTTCCCGCGGGGTGAGGATATTGCTTATTATAAGGAGAACTTCGAGGTTTATGATGAGGGTAGAAACTTGAACATACAGAATTGGCATACCTCCTACGAGGATTTTGAGCAGAATCCCTACTGGATTACCAATCGCATATTGAGCAAGGAGAACCGCATGCATGTCATAGTCTCCTTATCCGCCAATCTGAAGATAAACGATTGGTTAAGCCTGCAGGCCCGTGGCAATGTAGACTATATTAACGACAAGGTGCGCCAGCAGTTCTATGCCTCTACCGCTCCGGCGTTGGCGGGAGCCAATGGGCGTTATATCGAGATGGACTATCAGGAAACCCAATATTACGGAGACGCCATACTGATGATGAAAAAGCAGTGGGATGCATTCTCTCTCAACGCGGCGCTCGGTGCCAGTATCAATGATAAGACAGTGAACTCCACCCGCTATGACTCTAAAACAGCTTCGCTGAAATATGCCAATGTGTTCAATCTGGCCAATATCATCATGAATGGTTCTGCCGGGCTGGACCAGAAGATTGATGCGCGGCGCCAATTGCAGTCCTTGTTTGCGACGGCACAACTGGGCTACAACGAGTTTGTCTATCTTGATTTGTCGGCCCGTAATGACTGGTCCTCCACGCTGGCTTATACATCTCATGAGAAAAGCGGGTTCTTCTATCCCTCCGTGGGATTTTCGCTGATATTCAATAAGCTGATGACTTTACCCCGATGGGTGTCACTGGCAAAGATAAGGGGGGCATACAGCATGGTGGGCAATGATATTCCCATGTTCATCACAAATCCTTCCTCGCATATCACGGCGGGTGGAGAGTTCCTGGCAAGTGATGCCGCGCCGTTCAAGGATATGGAACCGGAGATGACGCATTCCTTTGAGGCGGGTATAGAAGCGCGTTTTTTAAAGAACCGCATTGGTTTGAATGCCACTTTCTATAAGACGAATACCCGGAACCAGTTCTTCAAGCTTCCCACTCTGTCGGGCGATAAATATGCCTACCGTTATGTCAATGCGGGTAATATACAGAATGTGGGGTGGGAGGTTTCACTGGATGCCGTTCCTTTGCTGACGAACCATTTCAAGTGGAAAACAGAGGTGAACTTTTCCACCAACTGCAACAAGATAATTTCACTGCACGAAGCGCTGAAGGAGTTTCTTTACGGTCCTACCAGCTTCTCGTCCAGTTATGCCATGAAATTGGTGAAAGGGGGCTCTATCGGTGACATCTACGGAAAAGCTTTTGTACGTGACGATGCGGGCAATATCGTTTACGGCACGGAAGGAGACAATACCGGCATGCCTTTGGTGGAAGGTGATGGCAATACGGTGAAAGTGGGTAATGCCAATCCAAAACTGATATTGGGCTGGAATCATATGCTGTCTTACAAGAATTTTTCTTTCTATTTTCTGGTGGATTGTCGCTTGGGAGGCGATATTTTGTCTCAGACGCAGGCGGATATGGATATGTATGGCGTTTCTGAAGTCACGGCCCGGGCCAGGGACAAAGGTTATGTAATGCTTGAAGGTAACCGGATAGATAATGTGAAAGGATTTTATAAGAATGTTGTAGGCGGACGGGCCGGGGTGACGGAATATTATATGTATGATGCCACGAACATCAGGCTGCGTGAGCTGTCCGTGGGCTACCAACTGCCTGCTGCCTGGATGGAAAAGACCAAAGTCCTCAAGCGGGCACAACTGTCCTTTTCGGGACGCAACTTGTTCTTCTTCTACAAAAAGGCGCCTTTCGACCCTGACCTGGTACTCTCTACGGGCAACGATAACCAGGGAATTGAAGTCTACGGTATGCCTACCACGCGTAGTTGGGGATTTTCTTTGAAGTGTGAATTTTAAGAGGGGGAGGGAGACTTGATATGAAGAGGATTATAGTACTGATTGGCATGGTTTTCGTGTTTCTGGCTTGTACGCGGGACTTTAAGGAAATCAATACGGACAAGTCCGGCGTGACGGACGAGGACTTGCAGGCCGACTATAACGAACATGGCATCCGTCTTGGAATCATCCAGCAAGGCATCTATTTCAATTACGACTACGGAAAGGGGAAGAACTGGCCTTTTCAATTGACCCAGAATTTGAATGCCGACATGTTCAGCGGTTACATGCACGATGCCAAGCCCCTGAATGGAGGTTCGCACAATTCGGACTACAACTTGCAGGATGGATGGAACAGCGCCATGTGGGGACATACCTATGAGTATGTTTTCCCGCAGATATATCAGTCGGAGAATGCCACACGTGATCGCATGCCTGCCTTTTTCGGCATTACCAAGATACTGAAGGTGGAAGTGATGCACCGTGTCACGGACTATTACGGCCCTATTGTGTATAGTCATTTTGCCGATCTCGAAGCCCGTTATATGCCCGACACGCAGAAAGAGGTCTATAATGCATTTTTCTGTGAACTCGATACGGCTGTAGCTGTACTTTCCGATTATATTGTCGAGCATCCGGGAGCTTCGGAGTTTGCGCGTTTCGATATGTTGTTGGACGGTGATTATGACTCTTGGATAAAGTTTGCCAACTCGTTGAGGATGCGGCTTGCCATGCGCATCGCAGTAGCCAGTCCGGAGAATGCAAAAACGGAATTCCGTAAGGCGATGGATAATGAATACGGAGTCATTCGGGAGGCGGACGAGTCGGTGGCGGTTTCCACAGCGAGTGGATATACCAATCCGTTGGGCGAGATAAACCTTGTTTGGAATGAAGCTTATATGGGAGCGCCGATGGAGTCCATACTGAACGGATATGAAGATCCCCGTCGTGAAATCTATTTTGCCACTTGCCAGAATGAACAGTTTGCAGGCGAGTATCGCGGCATTCGTCAGGGTACATGCTTTGCACATAACTATTATAATACACTCTCAAAATTGAAAGTTACCCAGCAGACTGATGCAGTGTTGATGCCGGCAGCAGAAGTCTGGTTCCTGCGTGCCGAGGCTGCCCTACGGGGATGGACCGATGAGTCGGCGAAAATCTGCTATGAAGAAGGGGTAATGGCTTCTTTCCGTCAGTATGGCATCTTGCAGTCCGACGCTTATCTGGAGAGCGACTTGTTGCCTGCCGATTTTGTGGATACCTACGATATGGAGAATGATATTACCGCCCGTTGTCAGGTTTCGCCACGCTGGCTGGAGTCAGCGGATAGGGATACGAAGCTGGAGAAGATTATTACCCAAAAATGGATTGCCATGTTTCCCGAAGGGTGTGAGGCTTGGGCTGAACAGCGCCGGACGGGGTATCCCCGGCTATTTCCCGTACGCTTTAATCACAGTAAAGACGGGTGCATAGATACTGAGACAATGATTCGCCGTCTGAACTTTCCCGGCGGACTGAAGACGGAGAATGCCGAGCAGTATGCCGCTTTGGTAGAGGTACTGGGTGGAGATGACAATGCCGGTACCCGATTGTGGTGGGATACCGGCATCAACTGGTAGAGACACCTTATTTATATAGGGATATTTTTTATTGGATGGGGTGATTCTCGGCAAAAATTGCCATACGTTCGTCCAACTGGTCGTACTGATGGTCTTGGATAAAGGAAGTGCAGGCACGTAATCCTTCCTGATGGCTTCCGGTGGTCACCAGCGAAATGGCGCTTACACCGTAGTACATTAGTTCCCGCGCAAGTTCTCCGCTACTCATGCCCGGGTAACCGATGGTGAAGTAGAAACCGTCGGCAACGGGATCACCCAAATCATTGTCGTATACCAAGTGGAAACCGTGGCGCAAGAAGATTTCCTTCAGGCGGCGGGCACGTTCACCGTATACTTTCACTTCATCAAGGAAGTTGTATTGACCTTCATTGGCTGCTTTAAGCATGGCGGCAAGAGCATACTGCGCAGAGTGGCTGGTGCCGGAAGAGAGCGCATAGAGTACGCGGTGGATGAATACTGTGCCGAAGGTGCCGCCGCCGTAGCGTTGTGTCAACCCGGGATAGGCCCGATGATACAGTTTGTTCGAAATGCAGCTGACACCGATACGTTGACCGGCATAGCTGAAAGCTTTGGAACCGGAAATGAGCAGCACGTAATAGTCCGTATAGTGTGCCACAGAAGGTTGGTAAGGCGCTTGGAACGGTTTGCTCAAGTCTTGGCGGAAGTCCATGGCAAAGTAGGCGAGGTCTTCCAACACAATGACGTCATATTGGGTTGCCAGTTCGCCGATGATGCGCAACTCTTCTTCTTTCAGGCAAATCCAGCTGGGGTTGTTGGGATTGGAATAGACGATGGCAGAGATATTGCCTTTGCTGAGGTAACTTTCCAGCTTCGCTTTCAACTTGTCGCCACGGTAGTCATATACGTCAAAGGTTTCATATTTCTGTCCCATCACGACCAACTGCTGCTTCTGTACCGGGAAACCGGGATCGATGAAGAGAATGGTATCCTTTTTCTCATCGCACTGGCTGCATGTGAGGAATGAAGCGAAAGTTCCTTGCATGGAGCCGGTAACTGGTACACAACCTTCGGGGGCTACATCTACATTGATAAAGGCTTTGATAAAACGTGATGCTTCCTCTTTCAAGGCGGGAAGTCCGTTAATGTCCGGGTAGAGGCTGGCAATACCATTCTGCAATGCCTCCACCTCGGCCTTTACGCCGACGGCTGAGGGGGGGAGTCCGGGTACACCCATTTCCATTTTTATGAATTCTACACCCGATGCCGCTTCGGCATTGGCTGCAATGGCTTTTACTTCACGGATGGTTGCTTTGGCAAAGTCTGTGATATGAAAATCTGCGATAGTTTCATCTATCAACTTACGTTCAATAGGAGTATTTCTCATGATTTCAATATTAATTTAGTTTTGCAAAGGTAACATAAATCTCTTATAATCAAGCTATGTTAAAAAAAAGATGATTTTTTTTCTTTCAAGCTATTGCAGATATAAGAATTTTGTCTACCTTTGCAACCGCAATCGAGAGAGATAGCAACGAAAGAATGAAATAATGGTGCGTTAGTTCAGTTGGTTAGAAT
>NZ_JBCNZM010000168.1:0-10152 GCF_040227615.1 Bacteroides sp. RTP31139st1_H2_RTP31139_211217
GTCCATATATTCATAGGTTGCGGCTTTCAATTGGTCAATGTCCCCCAACTGATAATAATGAGAAATCAAGTTGTTATGGGCATCACTAATCTGTACCGTATCGTTCAGTTCGCGGGCAAGTTTTATCCACCGGGCATTGATGGAAGGCAATCGGTCTTGTCCCAACACTTTCTGCGCACTATCTGCCAGAGCTTTCATCTCTCCATAAGGGTCTTCGGCATGCAGGATTGAGGGGCATAAACCTAACACCAGCACAACAAGAAGCCATTTTATATTACGCTTTACCATGTTCGGACATTAAAAGGAGTCGGATGCGAATTTAGTGCTTTTATTTAATGTAAATTAGCAGTCATCCTAAAGTATAACAAATCTTAACCTTGCCTATCTGATACGATTTTTCCAGCAGGTTCGTTTTATTCTACCCCGGTTTGCATTATCTTTGCAAATCCTAAATCACATAAGTGACTTTTATATGGCAGAAAATACATCGATTATCATAAAGGGAGCCCGTGTCAATAACCTCAAGAACATTGACGTAGAGATTCCCCGTAACAAACTCGTAGTCATCACCGGACTGTCCGGTTCCGGAAAATCCTCACTTGCTTTCGATACATTATATGCCGAGGGGCAGCGCCGCTACGTGGAGAGCTTGAGCAGTTATGCCCGCCAGTTTCTGGGACGTATGAGCAAGCCTGAATGCGATTTCATCAAAGGGATTCCACCTGCCATTGCCATTGAGCAGAAAGTAAGCAGCCGTAACCCACGGTCCACCGTGGGTACCTCCACTGAAATATACGAATATCTGCGGTTGCTCTACGCACGTGTCGGTAAGACCTTCAGCCCGGTCAGCGGACAAGAAGTGAAGAAACACTCGGCAGAAGATATCGTGAAGTGCATGCTGGAATATCCGGAAGGAACCAAGTATACCGTGCTCGCCCCGATATTGCTGCGCGAAGACCGCACGCTGCAACAACAACTGGAGATAGACATGAAGCAAGGTTTCACCCGTCTGGAAGTGAACGGTGAAATGATGCGCATCGACGAATACAAGCCGAAAGCCGGAGACACAGTTTTTCTGTTGATTGACCGTATGACAGCCTCTTCAGAAAAGGATTCCGTCAGCCGCCTCACCGACTCGGCCGAAACAGCCATGTATGAAGGAGACGGTGCCTGCCTGCTGCGTTTCTACCAGCCCGACGGGAGTACCTGCCTCTATCGTTTCAGCACCAAGTTCGAGGCAGACGGCATCACCTTCGAAGAACCGAACGACCAGATGTTCTCCTTCAACTCTCCCATCGGTGCATGCCCCGTATGCGAGGGATTCGGGAAAGTCATCGGCATCGACGAGCATCTCGTGATACCCGACCGCTCCTTGTCCGTCTATGATGGAGCCGTTGTATGCTGGCGGGGCGAAAAGATGGGCGAATGGAGGGATATGGTGATACACGGAGCCGAGAAAGCCGGCTTCCCCATCTTCACTCCCTATTATGAACTGACCGACGAGCAACGCCGGATGCTGTGGGAAGGGACACCCTACTTTGAGGGCATCAACGCCTTCTTCAAGATGGTGCAGGAAAATCAGTACAAGATACAATACCGTGTGATGCTGGCACGCTACCGCGGAAAGACGCTCTGCCCCAAATGCCACGGCACCCGCCTGAAGCCCGAAGCAAACTACGTACGCGTGGGAGGACGCAACATCTCCGAACTGGTAGATTTGCCCATCACTGAGTTGAAGCTCTTCTTCGACAACCTGCAACTGGACCCGCATGACGCCGACATAGCCCGCCGCATCCTGACAGAAATCAACAGCCGCATCCAGTTCCTATTGGATGTCGGTCTGGGATACCTCACGCTGAACCGCCTCAGCAACTCGCTCTCCGGCGGTGAAAGCCAGCGAATCAACCTTGCCACTTCACTGGGTAGCAGCTTAGTGGGCAGCCTGTATATTCTTGACGAACCGAGCATCGGCCTGCATAGCCGCGATACGGACAAACTGATACACGTGCTCCGCCAGCTGCAACAGTTGGGCAATACGGTAGTGGTAGTGGAACACGACGAAGAGATTATCCGCGCTGCCGACTATATCATCGACATCGGTCCCCGGGCAGGCCGCTTGGGAGGAGAGGTGGTCTATCAGGGAGACATGAAAGACCTTCAGGAAAACAGTGACAGTTATACCGTGCGCTATCTGCTGGGGGAAGAGACAATCCCACTGCCGGAACACCGTCGCCCGTGGAACAACTATATAGAAATAAAGGGGGCCCGCGAAAACAACCTGAAAGGTGTGGAGGCACGCTTCCCGCTGAATGTAATGACCGTGGTGACCGGTGTCAGCGGTTCGGGCAAGAGTACGCTGGTGCGCGACATCTTCTACCGCGCCCTGAAACGCGAGTTGGACGAATGCAGCGAACGCCCGGGCGAGTTCACTTCCATTGGAGGAGACTTGCAGAACCTGCGCAATGTAGAGTTTGTTGACCAGAATCCTATCGGGAAGTCATCGAGAAGTAACCCCGTGACCTACATCAAGGCCTACGATGAAATCCGTAAACTATGGGCGGACCAACCACTTGCCAAGCAGATGGGATACAGTGCCGGATACTTCAGCTTCAACAGCGAAGGCGGCCGTTGCGAAGAATGCAAGGGTGAAGGTACCATCACTGTGGAAATGCAATTCATGGCAGACCTTGTACTGGAATGCGAATCCTGCCACGGCAAACGCTTCAAGGCAGACACGCTGGAAGTGAAGTTCCACGACATGAATATCTACGACGTATTGGAGATGACCGTAAACCAAGCCATCGAATTCTTTACGCAACACGGACAGAAAAAGATTGTGAAGAAGCTGCAACCCTTGCAGGATGTAGGTTTGGGATATATCAAACTGGGGCAAGCCTCCTCCACCCTCTCCGGTGGAGAGAACCAGCGCGTGAAACTCGCCTTCTACCTCAGCCAGGAGAAAGCGGACCCGACCATGTTCATCTTCGATGAACCGACCACCGGACTACACTTCCATGACATCAAGAAACTGCTCGAAGCCTTCGATGCCCTGATACGCCGCGGGCACAGCATTGTCATCATCGAACATAATCTGGATGTGGTGAAGTGTGCGGACCATGTGATAGACCTGGGGCCCGAAGGAGGGGACAAAGGAGGAAACATCGTAGCTACCGGTACACCGGAGGAAGTGGCGAAGTGTGCGGCAAGTTATACGGGACAATTCTTGCAAGAGAAATTACACCCCTCGCTTCCTTAAATAGAACACAGAGGCACGGAGACACAGAGATATTAAATTCAAGGAAAAAGAATAAAACTCTATGCCTCCGTGTCTTTGTGTTTAATCTTACCGGGTGCTACTACTCCAATTTAAAAGTAACCGGAAAAGTAAATTCCACCTTCACGGCTTTACCCTGCTGCATCCCCGGTTTCCATTGTGGCATCAATTCTACAATCCGTAATGCTTCCTCATCCAGGGCAGGATACCTGCTGCGCATAATAACGGGGTCCGTCACACGACCATTCTCGTCAATCACCACGCTGACAGCAACTCTTCCTTGAATGCCATTCTTACGGGCTTCTTCCGGATAACGGATATTCTTTTGAATAAAATCCATTAAGGCTTTCATACCTCCCGGAAACTCGGGCATCACTTCCACTACTTTATAGACCGGTTCTTCCATTGGCTCTTCCGTTATCAATTGTGGGCTCCCGCCCTTCCCTGCATCCGAAACATAAGGGGGAAGAGATGTCTTTTCCGCCGTTCTCCATTCTTCCTCATTGTCCGTCAGTCTGAACTCAGCCATCATCAAGACAGGTTTCCTCCTGATGGTTATCTCATAAAAGTAACGGTAGCGTCCCGGCTTGTTGGGATGCACATCCGGATAAAGGGAGGCTTTCATAACCCTTTCCTCCCCATCCCGCAGCACATAGGCGATGTCCCAAAAGGCAGCGTTTATCGGCAATTCCCGCCAGGTACCTTTTTCGTCTTCGAACGTCAGGTAGTAATGCTCGCCGCAGGTCAAATCTCCGCCGCTGTGATTGCTGAGGATGAATGTCGCCTGAGCCGCTTTCGTTGAAAAGACCGGATATTCGGGACGGATATGGATGCCACGAATATGATTCCTGCCTACTCTCTCGTTGATGACGGGGACTTCTACACCATGAAAACAGAAAACGGGGGAGTCCATTATTTTCTCCCGGAACTCTTTCCGCCGCTCGGGAGTATTCACCATCAAATCTATATCGATGCAATGCAATCCCACCCCATATCCGGTCACATTCCTCTGAATGTGTGTATATGGTGTATTATTCAATCTTTTTCTCAGTTCTTCGTGAATAGCAAGCAATTGCCTTTGCAAGCAGTCACCATCATCCGCAATCCCTATCTTAAGGCTATCGCTCACAGTTTTTTCTCCCATCCCTTGGTCTATCCTTACTGTACCTACGGAATCTTCAAGCGTTTCCATACGTTCCGTTTTATTCATTCGGCAAGATGACAAGCAGCAAAGCAATAGGAGAAAACAAACTCTGTTCATGGCATTTTGTATTTCAAGTTCATAGCATCAGATACAAATATACTCATTCCTGCAATCACAATCAAAAAGAAAACTCCTAATTTCGTAAGACTATAGAAGGAATACATGCAATAGCGGCATGAGAATAGGAAAGATAACGGCTAAATCGGTACTGTATCGCCACTGCAAAGTTACTGCATTCCTTTTGCAGTGATACTGCAACACCTTTGCAGTGATGCTGCAACACCTTTGCAGTGACGCTGCAACACCTTTGCAGTGGCACTGCAAAAAGTTTGCAGGACTTTGCAGTAAGAAAGAGCTGATAACTAAGATAATAACATCAATGAAAGACGTATGCAATACAATCGGAATGGGAACGAAAATGGGCGTGACAGATACTTGTAAGAATATTTATCTATCACACCCATCTATCACGCGACAAGCCATTTGTAGTCAGACGAATCCCCCCTCGCGTGATAGCATGACAGATGTTTTGCAAAAACAAACTCTGTGGAGGAGTAGCAAAATGAGATTAGAAATAGAATCCGAAACCTACCTTCAGGCCGAATTTAGAACGGTCGTCGTTAATATTCCAGTAAGCGGCAGGTTCGATGGTCACCGTACGCGTCAGGAAAAAAGCATAACCGGCTTCCAGACCGAAAGAGAACTTGGTATCATCCAAATCATGTCCCCAGTCCCAACGGTCTACATTGACATCGGCACCCAGATACACGCCAATCTTGTCGAAATAATAACGTCCGCCTACACCCAACGTATAGACATCGAGGTCAGACCCTCCGGAATTCCAAGCAGCTCCGGCATGCACCAGCAAAGCCACATTGTCGAGCAGGAAAGCACCTCCTTTGGCTTCAAGCCCGAAACTTGTCTTGTCGGTTCCCGTGTCATGAGAGAATTCCAAACCGGTGATGGACGGATTCAAAATCCACTTACCTTTTTCAAACTGTGCCTGAGCTGCCACTGTGACAACAAGCAAGCAAACGAATAATGCCAGTTTTTTCATCTTGTTCTGTTTTTTGAGTGAATAATCAATGTTGTTTATTGTCTTCTTCGAATCGTTTGCGTTGTAGCGCCTCCTTCTTACGAAGTACCAGCCACAACACAAATACAATGAGATACGAGGCAGCTACAGTGACATACTTCTCAGTATCGCTGATTTCCGTATTGCGGGGAAGGAAATAAGCGGCAGTAGCAGAAACGTAAATAAGCAGGGCCAACGTAAGCCCGGTAGATTTCTTTATTTTTTTCATTACCAAAGTTTTTTAGTCGTCTTGAAATACCAGATATTAAACCAGAAGCCGGCCAATACAGCAGCCAGAAGAGCTATCGGCAGCGCATACTGCGGCTGAAGTCCGAGTCCTTCGGGAGCAATGCAAATATAAGTGGTGCATACAGCCGTCATGAACAATGCGGGAAAATAGGTGATATAAAAATAATGCCCTTTTTTCTCACGCACCAGATAAACGGTAATTGCCCACAAGGTGAAAACAGACAAAGTCTGGTTGGCCCAAGCAAAATAGCGCCAAATCATATCAAAGCCATCCTTGTCGCGCAGGCTGTAAAGCAACAACCCGATGGCCACCAGGAACATCGGTATGCAGATATATAAACGACTACGCATGGATTTTTGTTCCATTCCCAAGAAATCAGCCACGATAAGACGTGCCGAACGGAAAGCCGTATCACCACTGGTAATAGGGGCGGCAATGACACCCAGAATAGCCAATACTCCACCTACGGCGCCCAGCCAGTCTTTTGTAATGGCATCTACAATAATGGAGGCATTCGTCTCTTC
Organism: Bacteroides sp. RTP31139st1_H2_RTP31139_211217; assembly: GCF_040227615.1. Lineage (NCBI taxonomy): Bacteria > Pseudomonadati > Bacteroidota > Bacteroidia > Bacteroidales > Bacteroidaceae > Bacteroides > Bacteroides sp. RTP31139st1_H2_RTP31139_211217. Next base: position 6,328 of record NZ_JBCNZM010000168.1, read on the forward strand.
CATGCCATTCTGATGGAAAAAGTAAGTGGCGGCGGCAGCCCAAATCAAAGCTACAATGCCTTCGGTTATCATGGCTCCGTAGAAGACGGGACGTCCGTGGCGTTCACTTGTCATGCAGCGTGCCATGAGAGGGCTTTGAGTAGCATGAAAGCCACTGATTGCACCACAAGCTATACTGACAAACATAATAGGGAAGATAGGCAACAAAGCCGCATTGGGATGTGTATTCTGCAAGCCGTTCCATATTTCAGGCAACTCGGGATGGTTGACATAGAGCATCACCAAAATACCGACAGCCATAAACAGCAAGGCTATGGCAAACAACGGATATATCTTGCCGATAATCTTATCTACTGGCAACAAGGTAGCCAGAATATAATAAGCAAATACTACAATAATCCAGAAGGTGGTATCCAAGCTGTCGGGGGTCAACTTGGCAAGCAGTCCGGCCGGCCCTGCCACAAAGACAGCTCCCACCAATATCATCAGGATGACGGTAAAGCCGCGCATCACCTGCTTGGTGGTCAGCCCCAGATAGCGTCCGATGATTTCCGGCAAGCTTTCCCCGTCATGCCGCAAGGAGAGCATACCGGCAAGATAGTCGTGCACTGCACCGGCAAAGATACTGCCAAGTACAATCCACAGATAGGATGCCGTACCGAACTTGGCTCCCATGATGGCACCGAAGATAGGTCCCAACCCGGCAATATTGAGAAACTGTATCATAAAGATTTTCCAAGTAGGCAGTGGAATGTAATCCACACCATCGGCTTTGGTAAGGGCGGGTGTTTTGCGGTCATCGGGACCAAAGACGCGTTCTATGAAGCGTCCGTAGATAAAATAGCCGGCTATCAACGCCAGCAGGCAAAGCGTAAATGTAATCATGGCGTGTTAATATCTTTAATGTATGCAAATGTAACAGTTTCCAAGTAAACAGCACAAAATAATCGGGTGTTTTGCTTATCTTCGCCGAGAAATATGACAGAAATAAAGAAGAAAAGAGAAAAATGAAACGAATTATTTCCATTTTACTATATATGGCCGTCTTGCTGCCACTGGCTGCGCAACCGCCCAAGCATGAAGTGCGTGCCGCCTGGATAACCGCCGTCTATGGCCTGGACTGGCCGCAGACACGCGCCACTTCGCCCGAAGGCATCCGCAAGCAACAGGCCGAACTGATTGAAATATTGGACAGACTGAAAGCCGCCAATTTCAACACAGTACTGTTCCAGACCCGTACACGGGGAGATGTCCTCTACAAATCAGCCATCGAGCCCTACAACTCCATACTGACCGGAAAGGTGGGCGGCGACCCCGGCTACGATCCGCTGGCTTTTGCCATAGCCGAATGCCACAAGCGCGGTATGGAGTGCCATGCCTGGATGGTGACCATCCCTCTGGGCAACCGCAAGCATGTAGCCGCCCTCGGTAAAGAGTCCGTCACCAAAAAGAAACGCGCCATCTGCGTACCCTACAAACGCGAATACTTCCTGAATCCCGGACATCCGCAAACCAAAGAGTACCTGATGAGCCTTGTCCGCGAAGTGGTGGAACGCTACGATGTAGACGGGATACACTTCGACTACCTGCGCTATCCGGAAAACGCCCCCCGTTTTCCCGACAGCTACGACTACCGCAAATACAGCAAAGGACGCAGCCTTGCCCAATGGCGCAGAGACAACCTGACGGAAATAGTACGCTATATATATAAAGGTGTAAAAGCCATGAAACCCTGGGTAAAGGTCAGCACCTGCCCGGTAGGAAAATACAAAGACACTTCCCGCTACCCCTCCCGTGGCTGGAATGCCTTCCACACCGTCTATCAAGACGTGCAGGGTTGGCTGGGCGAGGGCATCCAAGACCAGATTTATCCGATGCTCTATTTCCGCGGCAATCATTTCTATCCCTTTGCCCTCGACTGGCAGGAACAAAGTAACGGACGCCAAATCATTCCCGGTCTGGGCATCTACTTCCTCGACCCCAGCGAAGGGAACTGGACGCTGGACGAGATTGAACGGCAGATGCACTTTATCCGCGCCCACGGTCTGGCGGGCGAGGCACACTACCGCGTGAAGTATCTGATGGACAATACGCAAGGGCTTTATGATGCGCTGGAAGAAGACTTCTATACCGCCCCGGCCCTGCAGCCCGCCATGCCGTGGATAGACAATGTAGCTCCTACACCTCCCGCCGGACTCACGGTGGAAACACCGGAAAACGGCTATTGGAAACTAAGCTGGCAACCCGCCACGGATAATGACAAGCGGAATGTTCCGATGTATGTAATCTACGGTTCGGACACCTATCCCGTAGATACCTCCAATCCGGAGAATATCCTGGCACAACGAGTACAAGGCACGGAATATACCTATGCCCCCATCCGCCCGTGGACTGCCCGAAAATATTTTGCCGTGACAGCCATAGACCGTTGCGGAAACGAAAGCAAAGCTATTCAGCAGCAGTGACACAGACAAAAACCCGGTAACGGCTCTTCGGAGTGACCGGAACCAGAGGCAGATAGCCGGAAACAACCCTGCCGTCCTTCACCACCAGCGGATAACTTTGCGCATCCTGCTCATGCCGCTCCATCAAAGCTTCATGGGTCGGAAAGCAATCGATGGAGAAACGTCCCTCCCCACCGGGGACAATGAAATGATCACTAAGCACATGGGAAACGATTCCCATATTCATCCGTAGATTTATTTCGACATGGGGGTTGATGGCATACGGATGCCCTTCCTTCTGACGGCAGACCATCATGTCCACACCCAAAAAACCCGTATAAGATGTAGCATAACCCGTTTCCAATGCCTTCTGCATCATATTGCGTATGCGCACAAATGCTTCAAAGGGCACATATTGCTGAATCCATTCCTCCACTTGCCCATCTGAAGTAAGGATATTACCACGATAAGCCCCCTTGTCATCCGTAACAAAACGGGAATAGCCGACAAAAAGAAGCTTTCCCCGGCCATCCGAATAAAATTCCATGGCAAAATCTTCCACCTTATCAAATATAGGCTCCATCACAAAACCTCCATTTTCTTTCAGCGCCCTACTACACCAATCGGAAACATTTTTCGTAAAGCCATGACGGCACCAACACAATCCCTTCCCACTTCCCGACCAAAGTGATTTAAACACACATCCCTCTTTGTAACGACCAATAATATCCAGAGAGATAGCCGTAGTTCCACCATCAGCCTCCACCAAGCAACAACCGTCACCACAAGTATAATCTATTTTATTGGAATAGAAAAGTGCACGAAAAGCCAAAGCGTTACTACGGGCAGCCTTCATACGATATTTATCCAAAGCATCCGGCGTAGGAAGATTCCTTTCCAGAACACCGCCTTTCAACATCCGTTTACGGATAGCGGGATTCCATCCCCAAGGCATTACCCGCACATCAGCATAATCGGGCAGCTCCGGCTCTGTCACCAAATGTACATCCAGCCGGAACAACTGTTGCATCTGTTTCAGATAATCTGCATTATAGGCGGAAGGGGCCAGTACCCCACTATCCGGCCGGGCATACCAAATCGGTAACAAAGCCAGGTCTTCAGCCATACGGCGGATGGTAGCGGGCGCCATATAATTTTCTTCATTATTTCCCAATGCCATATCTGCATCAGGATTGAACACATAAAGTTTCATTTTTCAAATGTTAACCAATTACTCACGTTTTGTATGAGAGTGCAAAGTTATATAATATTTTGCCATCTCTACTTTGCAAATCTATAAAAAAGCCGTATATTTGTCGCCCGATAAACCGAATTTAAAGCATGGAAGCATTTTACCGTACACACGCTTATCTCGTAGAGC
>NZ_JBCNZM010000169.1:0-8041 GCF_040227615.1 Bacteroides sp. RTP31139st1_H2_RTP31139_211217
TGTGTATAAGAGACCGCTCCTTCCGTAACGATATTCGGATTATTCTCATTACCCGTATATACAACTACCGGTTCACCAACATTCGGCACCATCGGTTCTTGTTCCTTATATGGCTTGTTCTTCTTCATGAATCCAATCTTTCTACAAAGATACCCGGGAATATCAAGATATCCTAATAATTGATTGATAAATATCAAAAGTTTGCCTGACAACCTTATCTATAGAAAATTCTTCTTCCGCCAACAGACGAGAGTTCCTTCCAAACTCCTTCCTCTTCGCATCATCTTCTATCAATAGGCCGATGGCATCAGCCAACGCCCTACTGTCCTTGGCAGGAACCAAATAACCATTATATCCGGATTTCACGCATTCACGGCAACCCGGTACATCGGTTGTTACAATAGGACGCCCTACCGCACATGCTTCAATCAAGGATTTGGGCAAACCTTCCCGATAGGAAGGCAGTACAACGATATCGCTATCCGTATATATAGGAAACATTTGAGCCTGATATCCTATCCATTCAATATAATCATCGACAAGAAGAGACCTTAGCTTTTCTTCCCCCAAAACAGCCAGATTTTCTTTGTCGCAATCACCTGCCAATATGAATTTTACTTTTCCAATAAATCGCTTTTGAAGTAATTTGGCTGCATCAATGAACTCCATCACCCCCTTATCCAACAATATCCTTGCAGGAAAGAGTACCTTTAATTGAGTCTTGCCAGGAGCTTGGGAAAAAACAAATTCATTCAAATCTACTCCCGAGCCCTTTATCAGAAAAATATGGGACGAGGGAACCAGATTGAAGCCTTTGATCATCCCCACATCATCCGGATTCTGAAGAATAAAGGAAAAAGACTTACTTTTGAATGCAATGCGGATCAAAGTCCTTATCAACTTCTGCAAAATCCCATTCCTGCCGTTCGTAAAGTTATACCCCAATCCACTTATTGCATTCACAACATGATGTTGCCCTGACAGCTTAGCTGCAACAGAACCTAACAATGCAGCCTTTAAAGTAACATGATGAATTATATTAGGTCTATACTTTTTGTAGTTTGTATATAACTGAAAAATACATTTCAATTCATGCAAAGGATTACTTCCGGAACGGTCAAAAGGAATATCGATAAAGCGAATCCCTTTCCCTTGTAAAAACTGTTTTCTTCCGGTATCCCGTGACAATAAATAAACTTCATATCCCTGCTGAATAGCATTCAGGGCAATAGGCAAACGATGGGAAATAAAGAACCAATCAACATTGGTAACAAAGAAAAGCTTTTTCATTTTATCATAATCTGCCGTCAACGGATTCTTTGGGCAAGAAACCTTTAACATCAAACACAACAGACCGTGTCTTCGACAAACTTTCGATATCTATTCCCGTAAACAGTTGATGGGCAACCGCCAACACAACCGAATCAAACTTTTCTTCAGGAAGTTCATTGATCACTTCAATTCCATATTCATGCTTTACGATATCCGGATTTGCCCACGGATCATAAACGGTTATATTCAGATTGTATCCCATCAAAGCCTCATAAATATCTATCACTTTCGTATTACGTACATCCGGACAATTCTCCTTGAAAGTAAAACCGAGTATCAGTATATTAGAGTTCAAAACCTGAATTCCTTTTTTCAGCATCAGTTTTATCACTTGACCAGCCACATACTCTCCCATACCATCATTCATACGACGACCGGCCAATATGATTTCAGGATTATAGCCATAACTCTGTGCACACTGGGCCAGATAATAAGGGTCTACGCCAATGCAGTGTCCTCCAACCAGCCCCGGCTTGAAGGGAAGAAAATTCCATTTGGTACTTGCAGCCTCCAACACATCCTGAGTATCAATCCCCATACGCGTGAATATCTTGGAAAGCTCATTGACAAAGGCTATATTGATATCACGTTGCGAATTCTCAATGACTTTGGCTGCCTCCGCCACCTTCATCGTGGGAGCCAAATGTGTCCCGGCAGATATAACAGAAGCATACACTTCGTTCACTTTCTTACCAATTTCAGGAGTTGAACCTGAAGTCACTTTCTTTATCTTCTCGACTGTGTGTAGCTTGTCACCCGGATTGATGCGTTCGGGGGAATAACCTGCAAAGAAATCCGTATTGAATTCCAAACCGGATATTTTTTCCACTACCGGAATACATTCATCCTCAGTCACACCCGGATATACTGTAGATTCATACACTACAATATCACCTTTGGAAATCACTTTCCCTACAGTGGTACTTGCACTATACAGAGGAGTCAAGTCCGGATTATGGTTATGATCCACAGGGGTAGGAACTGCCACAATATAAAAGTTGCAATCACGAATGTCTTCAATGTCAGCCGTGCACTTGAAGCCATTGGCAATGGCAGACTGTAGCAATTCGTCCGAAACTTCAAGGGTAGCATCGTGTCCTGCCATCAATGCATCCACACGAGATTTATTCATGTCAAAACCAACAGTTTTGTATTTGGTAGAGAACAAACGAGCCAAAGGAAGCCCTACGTAACCGAGACCGATTACGGCGATTTTTACTATATCCATAAGATTTTCAGTATTTATTAGGAAGTTTAGTTTATTAGCTAATAGAAAGGGAAAAAGAATGAATGAATCAGATATTATGCCAATACCATTTGACAGCTTCTTTCAGACCGTCGCGCATGCTGTATTCCGGAATATAACCAAGAAGTTTTCTAGCCTTATCAATGCAAGCCAAAGAATGAGGTATATCACCCTGCCGATTCGGGCCATGAAGAATCTCCACATCAGCTATTTTCGGATCAAACTCACTCAAATATTCCTTCAAATAATTCACCAGCTGATTCAATGTAGTCCTTTCTCCAAAAGCGGTATTATAAACCTGATTGACTGCATCCGGATTGGTGGTTGTCATGGCAAGCATATTCATCTGGATTACATTGTCAATGTAAGTAAAATCACGGCTGTATTCACCATCACCGTTAATCATGGGACTCTCGTGTGCCATCAATTTCTTCACAAATAAGGGGATAACAGCAGCATAAGCACCAAATGGGTCCTGACGACGTCCGAATACGTTAAAATAGCGTAAGCCGATACATTCCATTCCATAAGTACGTGCAAATACATCCGCATAAAGCTCGTTCACATATTTGGTTACAGCATAAGGAGATAACGGTCTACCAATCACATCTTCCACTTTGGGAAGAGACTGGCTATCTCCATAAGTGGATGAACTTGCCGCATACATAAAGCGTTTCACTCCTGCATCACGGGCAGCAATCAACATATTCAGGAAGCCACTAATATTAACTGCATTAGTAGTGGCAGGGTCTTTGATGGAACGGGGTACAGAACCCAATGCTGCCTCATGCAGAATATAATTGACTCCTACCACTGCCTTCTGGCAATCAGAGAAATTACGGATGTCACCTACGATCAGTTTAAATGTATCAGGATATTGATTCAATAACGGAAGAAGATTCTCAATCTTCCCTGTTGCGAAGTTGTCCAAACATACAACTTCATAATTATGGGCAAGTAAATACTCGCAAAGGTTAGAGCCGATAAAGCCGGCTCCTCCGGTAACTAATACTTTCATTATATAAACTTTAAGTTATAATTATCATCTAATCATTATATATATTCTCCTTATATTCAATCTTTTTACTCAAATCGTTCTTTTTCATATTTTTACCACACTTATGAAAGATATTATTCACTATACGCCCTGAAATACCATCAATTTTATCATTGAAGAATATTCCAAATTTGCCGAAATTTGTTATTGAGCAATTAGAAATTATGATATTATTATGTTTATTCTCAGAAGTAGATTCCACTTTTATCCCCACAAAATCATTGTTCTTATTACAACATATAATCTTACATTTATCGATTAAGACATCTTCTGTAGAGTATCTATATGTAAGCCATCCATAGCTGTCAGTCAATATATCACAATCTTTCACCTGCATATTTTTCAGTCCAAAAGCTCGAATATTCCCTCTGTCGAACACACTATTATTAACAAATATATTATTAACAATATATTTCCCTTCTCTATTTTTACTTCTTCCAGCAACCAATAAACCATTTCCTGCATTATTGCTGAAAAAGCAATTGTTTATCCTTATATTTTCACACGCGTAATAACAGTTTTCATACGCTGAAATATTTATATCATTAGGTTCAATATCTAAACCGGCTTGAGGTGGCGTACCATTTGTATTTATAAATTTACATCCTAAAAAATCAACGTGATTAGCTCTAGTAATGGAACTTCCCTGACGATGATTGTCACTAAAAATACAATTTATAACACTTATATAAGAAGGTGAGTGATCTATATTAGACTCAAGGTAAACATTGCCTATATATAATCCGTCGCCACGATTAAAACCGGATTGCAGATTAGACAATATGATATTACTTCCATATCGGATGCATATTCCATGACATTGCTCCGTTTTTATATCTGACTCTAGTTTATTACCAATTATTGTAAAATTCTTCAACTGAATATTTGATGTTCCAGCCCATTTCCCCCTACTATCTCCAATAGCCATAAAGCAATCTGCCTTCAACGATGTATTCCATTTAAAAACACTATTTCCTCCATCAATAATCATATCAGAATGTAACTGAAAATTAGCATGTTTAAAGTAGTAAACACCACAGTTAAAGAGTAAATTATCAAACAACAATATGTTATTCATCTGCTGGCTATTATCACTTCCACTGATAAATCGTCCTGAAGAATCGACAACACAATCACTTTTGAAGTCAAACCATATAGAATAGGCTGTATCAGCTTTCCAACTTCCTTTTAACAAAATATTATCCGAAAAAACAACATTTTGTTGAGCCATTACTTTTGTTCCATTGCCAATAAGCGTACCATTTTCGATTCGTCCACTATCTACAAAACACAAGACTGCACCTTCAGGAATGACAACGTTTTGAGACATAAGATTTATATTGGATTTAATTACATATTTCGCATATGATAAATTAAACTGCTTCTGAATAGGCTGTATACTATTTGTCACGAAAACGATATTAGCTTGACTATATATAGGTAAAATAAAGAAAAGTAATATTAATGAGTAAAACTTCATACTTTCATTGGTATATACCGAAAAACAATATTTTTACATTCATAAAAAGTAATTACTTACACCTATATTAAAACAAATATCTTTTTTTAAATTTAAGATAAGTACCTAAAAATTTAGCAGATAAATTATACCCTAGAAAAATGTACATAAGTCTTACTTTTTTAGTTTTCCTATCTGTTGCATATTTTAACACATATGACATCTTTCTTACTTCCTGAAGCAAAAAGTCACGACAATCTGTTTCAGCTAAAAATATAATTCCTAAAACGACAATAAACTGATAGGCACAATACCCCAACAACATTTTTTTTATCTGGAAATCCTGACATTCCTCAGATATCATAGGAATCCATTTTTTTATAATATTAAGTAAGTCCAACACATTTTTCTCTCTAATAGAGTTGGTTATTGATCCACTTCTTCTTCGATACGCATAAAAAGGAAGATTAATAGCATAAAAGTTATCGGCATGAAGAGTTAAAGAAAAATTCCAATCAATATCCTCTGAATAAATGCCTTTTTCAAACCAAATATTATTATCTATCAAAATCTTTCTTCGAACGAGTTTATTACATGCACTAGGAATAAAAAGCCCATTGGGTATAAGATATGAAAGAACATCTGACTTTTCACAGCCATTTATCTTATTAAGATTAAACTGGGGAAAGTATCTTATATGCTGGGATATGTTTTCTTCAAATGTAAATCTTCTAAAGAAAACAACATCAACTTCTGAATATTTATTCAGTAGAGAATAAAGAGAAAATAACGCATCACAATCGTTCCAATAATCATCACTATCAAGAAATACTACATATTCACCCGATGAGAATTTTAAGCCCCAATTTCGTGCATCAGATAATCCGCCATTGGCCTTATGAATAACTTTAATACGCTTATCCTTTGATGCATATTGTTCACATATAGTAGGAGAATTATCTGTAGAACCGTCATTGACAAGTATTAATTCAAAATTTTTATAAGATTGAATCAATATACTATTTATACACTCACTAATAAAGGGTTCTACGTTATATACTGGAACAATTATGCTAATTAAATACTCATTATTCATTTGGAGAGATAGTTAAAACATGAAATTAAAAAAAGATTCACCTATATTTTCCATAGAATATTTACTTCTATCTGACACTGCATTCATCTCAAATCTCGTTCTCAATTCTTCACTTTCCATCAACATTTTCAATTTAGTGGCATATTCTTCTACTTTTCCTAAAGGAACTAAAAAACCATTTTCGTCATCACGAATGATATCTTCTGGTCCCGCTGGGCAATTATAGGAAATACTCGCTGTAGGAAACAAAACAGCCTCACCTAAAGCATTGGGAAATCCTTCGGAGGTCGAAACGAAAGCAAAAATCTTACTTTGAGCCAAATACCGATCTACATCTTTGACTACTCCTACAAACTCCACATAACTCGAGATACCTTTCTGTGACACATAATCCATACACTCTTTCCTACATGGTCCATCACCTACAAATATTAGTTTCCAACTACCATCGTTTACTAAAGTAAAAATATCTATTAATTCACGTTGATTTTTTGACTTTATAAAACGCCCAACATTTACTATATAATTTTTCTTTTCAATGGATACATAATCGTTTTCAAAGATTGTTATTGGATTAGGAATGACCACTATGTTAGGGTGTTTAGTTAACCCATGAACTTTTTTTCTAGCCAAATTTGTTTGGCAAATTATTCCTTCTGCCTTTTGATAAAGAACTTTTTTCAAAAGTTGCCTTAAAAAAGATAATTTTATAAATGGGTTATTTCTATCTGCAACATATATTTTTATTCCCAACCCTATTGTAGAAAGTAAAGTAGCAATATTTGTTTCCACCCCCATACTTAAGACACAATCCGGACGCAACTCTTTAATTTTATGACGTAGATAAAAAAATTGTTTTATAATCCGAACATGCTTGTTTATTGCTAATATATCAAAATTAGGATAAATTACTTCGACTTTATCTGATAATGAATAAAAGCACTGAGTATTAAATAATGTAACAATAGTTACTTGCACTTCTTTTTTTTCAACAAAATATGTAGCAAGTCTTGTCAAAACTCTTTCCAATCCTCCTGCTGACAAATAATTTGTAACTAAGCAAACTCTATGTTTCATAATTACTATATTTAATCATAAATTTATCATTGAATAATAATCCTGAAGAGATTCCCTATCCGGATTTTTCGTTTTATCCAATATTGAACTATATGGATACCAGTGTACATACTTCCTCATATTCTTGCCAGTCAAATCTGACATATCACTAAAGTAGTATCTGCCATTCCACAAAAGAACCATCGAAAGTATACATGTCAGCAATATATATCTAGTGCCAAATACAAAGCGATTGCTTTTCCATAGCTCAACTACGAAATCGCTTAAGAAAATAATACCAATGAGGCATAAATAATTAAAAAAACGGCTGATGAAAGGAAAGCAAATCACCAATATGCCAAGCAAAAGAAATATGGGATAGAAATCATAAAACCGAGATCTCATACGTAATATCCGGTTTTCTATCTGCATCAATACACAAGGAAAAAGAATGTAACCCAAAAAAGCAATCAGAATGCCCATAAAATTCAGATTTTCTGATACTTCCGTATAATTAACCAACTTTATAAATATAATTGGAGGGACTCCTAAAGAAAAAGCCGCAGCAATGATAAAGTCTATATTTATAATGATTCCTGCAACAACTACAAACAGCCAGAAAATGCGTCTTAGCGTAATCCTTATACCGTATATTAAAGGAAAAACAAACGATATCGCAGCACCATAGTGGAAAAGGAATGCTATAATTGCCAATAAATAATAAGCAACGTATTTTTTATTCTGCAAGAATTTCACACTGACCAAAAAGACAGAAACGGCCAATGCTTCTCTCGC
>NZ_JBCNZM010000169.1:8051-9992 GCF_040227615.1 Bacteroides sp. RTP31139st1_H2_RTP31139_211217
AAACTTATTTTTCGTATTAGAAGAGATGAACCAAAAAACAACCGAATTTATTATAATTGAATGAACTATCTGAAAAAAAATAAAATCGTTTATAGTTGATTTTATTAAAGCCACGAAAAAAATAAATAAAGGCTCCCATCTATATGAAAAATAATCAGCTAAGGATAGGTCGGACAAATAAACCTGCTCCTCTTCAAAAAAATCCTGATAAGCAAAAGTATCCGCTCCTATTCGATATCTAAACCCAGAAACTACTACCAACAGCAAGTAAATGAAATAATATCCTAAATTATAACCTCTCTTATGACCTAAAAAGTCATAAGAAAAAGACAAAAAAAACAATAACAGTAAAATTGGTATATACGGCATTCTAACTCAGATACAGTTTTACCTTTTTATAATTCATGTACATTTCTATTCCATAAAAAGCAACTGCCAATATTAATATGATATATCGAGTCATAGGAGTCATATTGCAATTCATTACAGACATAGAAATGCTCAATGCAGGCAATATCAATATTACAAAATAAAATTTACTAAAAGGAATATAATACAGTTTATTAGACACAATCCAACTAATTACAACCAATATCAGATATGTTAATATCATCGAATAAATCACTCCTTCTATTCCCCAAAATACAATAAACAGGTACATACTTACCACATTAACAATCAAAGACACAAAATAATTATAAGATACATACTTTGTTTTCTCCGTATATTTAGGTCCGATATCAATTACTTCTTTTATTATTGTCAAAGCAAAATATAGCGACAAACTGCCAATATATTTATATGAATAAAAAAAATCCGGACCTGCAACTATACTAACAATATCTTCAGATAACAATGACAATACCGATACTAATAAAAACAAGAAACAAGAAACTAAAGGCATGAACTTCGCAAAAAGCAACCGGTGGTTTTCCTTTGCAAACTGTTGATACATAAAAGGAAGCCAAGCCATCATAAAAGCTGTTCCCAAGATTTGCACGCCAGAGGCCAACTTTAAAGAAAAAGAATACAAGCCTATTATTGATGTTGTTAAAAAAAACACCATAAAGAGCCGATTGGAATAAACCATCATCACACTTCCCACACGAGCAGGAAACTGAGGCAAAGCATAACTAAAGCTCATCATGAGATTTTTCCATGAGAAAGAAAAAAGCAAATATTGCTTTATATTAGTATACAATACGATAGAAGTCAATACGAGTGTCAATAACTGACATATCAAAACCCATTCCAAGCCTCCATCCATGAAAACAACAAAAACGAATACGGATAACAATAGCAATACGACTTTCAATATTACTTGGTAATATTCTTAACTCTTTTAAAAATACACACTTAAATATTTTATAATCAATATGTTATAAAGTGAATGATTTTAATAGAGAAACAAACAAGGAACAAAAACCGGAATTAAAGTGATTTCTCGTTTTTCTATTTGCACTCTGTTTCTTTCTTTTCGTTTGTTTGCTTTCAGAGTGCATTCCGAGCAATTTTATCTGCTCTCATCATTCGAAGAATTTGCTCCTAACTTTAACTAACAAATTATTTGCAGCTCATAAAGAGAATACAAATTATTATCTCTTGAAGTTGTATTGCTTGTAGCAAAGATAATCTTTTTTGTACAGGCAGCCAAAAATGCCTGCCTATATTTAGTTTAATTTAGTTTAGCATATATAAGGCTAACAAACTAAACCAAACTGGATTTTCATGTTACTTTTGTGATTTTCCCATTCTACCCATACAGCCAAAAGAGAAGATAAGCTCTTGCCTCTTTTCTCTTTTCGCTGCGATACTCTTTACTTCATAGACACCTTTTACACACATCCGTACCGAGTAAACTCCCACATGCTCGCATATCAACTTTCGGTCTGCCTGATGGGAATTGTGTCGCAAAGGTATTTGCCATGTCTTTATTGTATG
>NZ_JBCNZM010000170.1:0-9876 GCF_040227615.1 Bacteroides sp. RTP31139st1_H2_RTP31139_211217
GTACTGGCACATTCCACTCTTTCTGTTTTCTTGGGGCATTCTCGTCTTCGTCATGTGGCTCGTGGGGAAAATGCCGCTTATCGGCGGGGGAGGTATTCCGCAGACACGCGGCGTGATTAACGGGCGCATCACTTACCGGCATCCTTTCATCGAGATGGTATCCAAGTTTGTAGGGGGCATTCTGTCCTTCTCGGCGGGGTTGTCTTTGGGGCGCGAAGGGCCTTCCGTGCAGATAGGCTCTTATGTGGGTAGCCTGGTATCCCGCTGGACTCATATCCTGAAAGGCGAACAGAAACAGTTGCTGGCAGCCGGGGCGGGAGCGGGGCTCGCTGCGGCTTTTGCAGCGCCACTGGCTTCCTCGCTCATTGTAATAGAATCCATTGAACGCTTCGATGCCCCTAAGACGGCCATCACTACCTTGCTGGCGGGTGTTGTGGCAGGAGCCGTGGCAAGCATGGTCTTTCCTGTGAATCCTTACCATCTGATAGAAGTAACGGAACCGGTTTTCGCCTTCTTTGTCCAGATGAAGTATTTCTTGATATTGGCGGTGATTGTCTCCGTATGCGGGAAGTTCTACTCCTCCACCATGAATGCTTTCAGGCATGTGTATGCCAAAGTCAATTCTCCGGCGTATGTCAAGATGTTCTATCTGGTGCTGGTGGCCTACATCATTTCGCTGATGCAGGTCAATCTGACTGGAGGCGGGGAGCAGTTTCTGCTGGCCCAGGCACAGAACGGCAGTACGCAGATTATGTGGGTGACGGCTGTCATGTTGCTGCATTTCGTCTTTTCCGTTTTCTCTGTCTCTTCCGGATTGCCGGGCGGCAGTTTCATTCCGACGCTGGTTACGGGAGGGTTGTTGGGACAGATTGTCGGTCTGGTAGGAGTGAGGTACGGTGTCATCGGGCAAGAGAATGTCAGTTATATCATGCTTGTTTCCATGTCGGCTTTTCTGGTGGCCGTGGTCCGTACACCGCTCACGGCCATTGTGCTGATTACGGAGATTACGGGGCATTTTGAGGTCTTTTACCCTTCGGTGGTTGTTGGTGGGTTGACCTACTATTTTACGGAACTTCTGCAAATGAAGCCTTCCAACGTCTCCCTCTATGAAGATATGATTCATGCTCCCGATTTTAAAGAAGAGAAACGCTATACGCTTTCAGTGGAGATTATGACGGATTCTTATCTGGACGGGAAACTGGTGGACGAACTGTTCCTGCCGGAGCGTTGCGTCATTATCAATGTACATCGGGATGGAAAAAATCTGGTCCCCGCAGGAACTCGTTTGATTCCGGGGGACCAGGTACAGATTGAGATGGACTCGCAGGACATAGAGAAACTCTATGAACCGCTTGTCAGTATGGCGAATATCTATTAAGCCAGATTGCCTATCTCGTCCAGATTCTTCTGGATGTCGGCATCCGTCAGCTCGTAATTCACTAAATCGCCGGACAAATACTTGTCGTAGGATGCCATGTCGATAAGTCCGTGACCGGAAAGGTTGAACAGAATCACCTTCTCTTCACCCGTTTCCTTGCATTTGTTTGCTTCGCGGATGGTGGCGGCAATGGCATGGCAGGACTCGGGGGCGGGGATGATGCCCTCTGCTTGCGCAAACAGACAACCGGCGTCGAATGATTCGAGCTGCTTGATGTCCACCGCTTCCATATAACCGTCTTTCAGCAGTTGTGATACGATGACACCTGCACCGTGATAGCGTAGGCCGCCGGCATGGATATTGGCAGGGGCAAAGTTGTGTCCCAGTGTAAACATGGGCAGCAACGGAGTGTATCCGGCCTCGTCGCCGAAGTCGTATTGGAATTTGCCGCGTGTCAGCTTCGGACATGAGGCAGGTTCGGCGGCGACAAAGCGTGTTTTCTTTCCTTCGAGGATGTTGTGGCGCATGAAGGGGAAGGCGATACCGCCAAAGTTGGAACCTCCTCCGAAGCAGGCGATGACGGTGTCGGGATATTCACCCGCCATTTCCATCTGCTTTTCGGCTTCCAGTCCGATGACGGTCTGGTGCAGGGCCACGTGGCTCAATACGGAGCCGAGGGTATATTTGCAGTTGGGAGTGGTCTGTGCCAGCTCTATAGCTTCGGAAATGGCTGTTCCCAGCGAGCCCTGATAGTTGGGATGGGCGGTCAGTATATCTTTTCCGGCGCGGGTAGACATGGAGGGAGACGGGGTAACCTGCGCACCGAATGTCTGCATGATGCTGCGGCGGTAGGGCTTTTGCTCGTAACTGATTTTTACCTGATAGACAGCGGCTTCCAGTCCGAAGAGGCGGGCGGCATATGCCAGGGAAGCTCCCCATTGTCCGGCACCGGTTTCGGTGGTCACGTTAGTCACTCCCTCCTGCTTGCAATAGTATGCCTGCGGGATGGCGGAGTTCAGCTTGTGCGAGCCCATCGGGCTGACGCTCTCGTTCTTGAAGTAGATATGTGCCGGTGTGCCGAGCGCTTTCTCCAATCCATAAGCGCGCACCAGCGGAGTGCTGCGGTAGTATTTGTACATTTCGCGGACCTCTTCGGGGATTTCAATCCACGTGTCGGTCTGATTCAGTTCCTGGCGGCAGAGTTCCTCGGCAAAGATAGGATACAAGTCTTCTGCTTTCAGCGGTTGCTTGGTGCCGGGGTGAAGCGGTGGCATGGGCTTGTTCACCATATCGGCTTGTATGTTATACCAGTACTGTGGGATTTCCTCTTCCGGGAGAATGAATCTTTTCTTTTTGTTGCTCATAGTGGTTAAAATTATTAATAATTCAATGCCCAAATGTAGCTATTATTTTTGAACCAATTTCTTTTTCCTTTTGTTTTTTGTATATCAAGGTATATTTGTCTAAGTTTGCCGCGTTTCATTAATCGATGCATTTATGAAGATTTATCATAAATTCCTTTTGTATCAAAATAAATGGATTCACCCTTACGTACGGATGACAGTGGGAGTAATGACTTCCATCACTTATTTGGCCTCCATCCTGCTGATTGTCGGCGTGGTCTATGAGCATGGCTTTACGATTTCAGAGGTCGAGGCGCATCAGCTCCAACGCTTGTACCATGGGGTGTGGATTGTTTTTCTGGGAGATGTCACCCTTCGCATTTTGCTGGAATACAAGGATACCCGGCGCACCTTCAGTAAGCTCACCTGGATACTGACCATTCTGCTCTATCTGACCCTTATCCCGGTCATTTTCCATCGTCCGGAGGAGGAGGGCGCCATCTTGCAGTTCTGGGAATTTCTGCATGGCAAGGCCTATCATCTTGTCCTGCTGCTGGTGTTTTCCTTTTTCAGCCTTTCCAACGGGCTGGTACGGTTGTTGGGGCGGCGTACGAACCCTTCGCTTATTCTGGCTGCAAGTTTCCTGATAATCATAATGATAGGCACGGGGCTGTTGATGTTGCCGCGCTGCACGACGAACGGCATATCGTGGGTCGACTCGCTGTTCATATCCACCAGTGCGGTGTGCGTCACGGGGCTGACGTCTGTCGATGTGGCGTCCACTTTTACCCCGACCGGTTTTGTGGTAATCATTCTGCTGATTCAGATAGGCGGTCTGGGAGTGATGACACTGACGAGCTTCTTTGCCATGTTCTTCATGGGTAATACCTCGTTGTACAATCAGTTGGTGGTGCGCGACATGGTGAGTTCCAATTCCTTGAATTCCTTGCTCTCCACCCTGGTCTATATTCTGGCCTTTACGCTGGTGATTGAAGGAATAGGGATGCTTGCTATCTGGGGAGACATCCACGGGACGATGGGGATGGACCTTCAAGAAGAGCTGGCCTTTTCCGCTTTTCATGCCATTTCCGCTTTCTGCAATGCGGGATTCTCCACGTTGCCCGGAAATCTGGGTAATCCGTTGGTGATGACGGGGCACAATCCGTTCTTCATCTATATATCTCTGCTGATTATTTTGGGGGGTATCGGTTTCCCCATACTGGTGAATTTCAAGGATATTATTCTTTACCATCTGCGTCGTCTGTGGCACTTTCTGCGTACGTGGCATTGGGACGGCAAGCGTTTTTACCATCTGTACAACCTGAATACAAAGATTGTACTGATAGTCACCTTCCTGCTGCTGGTACTGGGCACGGTGGGCATTGCTGTCTTTGAGTGGAATGCCTCCTTCGCCGGCATGTCGGTGGCAGACAAGTGGACGCAGGCGTTTTTCAATGCCACGTGTCCCCGTACGGCAGGCTTTACCAGTGTGGACTTGGCAGGCTTGGGGGTACAGACATTGCTTATATATCTGTTTCTGATGTGGGTGGGAGGCGGTTCACAGTCTACGGCAGGCGGTATCAAGGTAAATGCCTTTGCGGTAGTGGTGCTGAATCTGGTGGCTGTGTTGCGCGGCACGGAACGGGTAGAGGTGTTTGGCCGTGAGCTGTCACATGATTCCATCCGTCGTTCCAATGCCACGGTGGTGATGTCGTTCGGCGTCTTGTTGCTGTTTGTTTTCATCATCAGTATGCTGGAGCCGGGTACGTCGCTTTTGGCCATTACCTTCGAGTGTGTGTCGGCATTGAGCACGGTGGGGTCTAGTTTGAACCTTACCCCGCGGTTGGGAGACGACAGCAAGCTACTGGTGGCACTGCTGATGTTTGTGGGGCGTGTGGGACTGATTACGCTGATGCTTGGCATCATCAAGCAGAAGAAGCATACGAAGTATCAGTATCCGAGTGGTCAGATTATAATCAATTAAATAAGATGAAGTATATTATTATCGGTTTAGGGAATTATGGTCACGTGCTGGCAGAAGAGCTTTCTGCACTGGGGCACGAAGTGATAGGTGCGGACGTGAGCGTCGGCCGGGTGGATAGTCTGAAGGAAAAGATTGCCACAGCCTTTGTCATCGACGCTACGGACGAGCAGGCCTTGTCCGTATTGCCGCTGAACAGTGTGGATGTGGTGATTGTTGCCATCGGCGAGAATTTCGGTGCATCCATCCGTGTAGTGGCTTTGCTGAAGCAGAAGAAGGTGCAGCATATCTATGCCCGCGCCATTGACGCTGTCCACCGTTCCGTACTCGAGGCTTTTGAGCTGGAACGCATTCTTACTCCCGAGGAGGATGCCGCACGCGGACTGGTACAGTTGCTGGAATTCGGTGCCGATATGGAGACATTCCGCGTGGCACCGGATTATTATGTAGTCAAGTTCACCGTTCCGGACAAGTTCATTGGCTATTATGCCAATGAATTGAATCTCGATAAGGAGTTTGGCCTGAAGATGCTCGCCTTGAAACGTGCCGAGACTTTGAAGAATTGCCTGGGCGTCTCGTATGTGGAACACAATGTACTGAACGAACTGCCGGAAAATGACCAGATACAAGCCGGCGACCAGTTAGTGTGCTACGGACGGTATAAGGATTTCCAGAAGTTCTGGAAAGCACTATGATAATTGGTAGTTGGAAATGTGTCAAAAGTGGTATTCACCCCCCATTTTCAACTAATCAAAGTCTTTCTCCCGACACCGATAATGGAAATAATCAGTCAGGAAGTGTGCATTCTTGCGTATGAACTCTTGCCCGTATTCTTTTCTTTGCAAACTGTTCAGATAAGCATCCGGAAGCATGCCTTCGTCTTGCAGGATGCAACTCAATTGGTAGGGGATAATGTCTGGGTTGACGATGAACATAATGGCGTTTTTCTCTGCTTCCTCCTTATTATAATTGGGGTTGTCCGGAGATTTGATGCATTCGCACAGCTTGAATTGGATATGTAGGCCGGTGTGCGGGTTGGCCATCAGCATGGCTCCGGTTTCTGTATGTATGCGTGGTATGTCCAGGTCTTCTTTCAAGCCGTATCCCATCTTGTTCAGCAGAAAATCAGAGATTTCCTCTTGCGATTGGCAGAATACAAAAGATTTCCCGCCGGATGCTTTTATGAAATCATGGAATGTAGCCTTTTCATTCGTCTTTTCTTTCTGTTTCGTCAAGTCGTCCACATATTCCGCCATTTTCTGGTCGTACTTGTTTTCGAGAAGCATGCCGCACTGCCACCATGCGTTGCCAAAATAAATCAGTTCGCAGATAAGGGTGCTTTTCCCTGCCTCTCGGCTACGGATGGCCGAAAGGTTCAAGGACTTCTTGGTTATCTTGAATTCGCCTTCGTCCTCACTGCACAAATCTTTGACGTACAGAAATTCATCGTCTTCTTTCTCCAGCAGATAGCAACTGTTTTCCCGTGCCTTCACCTTGCCCCAAAGCTGATGTTCGGGATGGGCTTTTCCGATGAGAGCCAGCCATTCCGGTGAGGTCAGCGACAGCAGGTTGCGGCGGCCTTTGAACGTCAGTGAGGTGCGTGTGGCATATATGAGGGTCTCTGCCATTTCGGGAGTAATCTTTTCATCATCCAGCAACCGTTCAGCTTCGTCCCGGCATTGGGCGACATTTTCGATGTTGAAGTAGCATTGGTAGTGAAACCAATCCAGTATCTCCCGGTAGCGGAAGAAGTCTTCTTCTCCCATGGCAGAGTGGTATAGAAATTCCTGCATCCTTTCATTTTCGGGAGCGGTTTCGTATTCCTCTGCAAGCAGTCCGTATATCTCTTGTGCAGTCTGCTCTATTCCGGGATTCTCGGGGTTGATGGCGCTTATTCCCCGGCACAGATATTGTATATGGTGCCAAAGCAGAAAGCGTATGTCCTCCAGATTGATTTCATCCGGAAAATAATCGCCTTTGATGGGGTAGAAGGGCAGATAGGCTCCGTATCGCTTCCGGCACTCGGCAGTGAATGCCTGCCAGATGCCGGTCTGGGAGATGACGTCCTCAAACCATGCGG
This sequence comes from Bacteroides sp. RTP31139st1_H2_RTP31139_211217, assembly GCF_040227615.1. Lineage (NCBI taxonomy): Bacteria > Pseudomonadati > Bacteroidota > Bacteroidia > Bacteroidales > Bacteroidaceae > Bacteroides > Bacteroides sp. RTP31139st1_H2_RTP31139_211217. Next base: position 6,783 of record NZ_JBCNZM010000170.1, read on the forward strand.
CGAGGCAGAGGCTTGTATAGCGTATGTTTTCCTCTTCTTCGAAGGCGTCGGCTATCGTTGAAGAGTAAAGTCTTTTGTGGATTTCGTTTGCAATGCCGACGTAGTACTGGTCAACGCTGTTTGTCTGCTTGTACGGATGCAGTTCCAACCATTTTTTGGGATATATTTTCTTCATGACTCTAAAGTGAGTTTGGTGTGTATTTTTTATATGTTTCATTTCCAGCGTAAAGATATGTTTTTTATGGGAATTTTCTTGTTTTTCCTCCTTTCGATTAGTATATTTGTATGCTACTATTAAATCGTTCCATCGTGTGGAAAAAATCGTTCTACCATGGTGGAACGATTTTTCTTCCGTGGTGGAATGATATTTTCTCCATGGTGGAATGATTAAAGAATAGCATTTCTTCTCCTTAATGCCGTGGAAGAAGAAATGACGGAATTGCAGGACCATTTAAAAACAGAATATATATGAGTGCGTATTACGACCTTTTCGAGAAACCCGACGTCCGCCAGACCGGCGAGCAACAATCCCTTTATGCCCGCTTTGTCCCCAAGGGCACCATCGACCGCAAGGAATTTATAGAGCGTGTACATCTTTTCACCGGTCTCAGCCGCAGCCTGCTGGAAGGAGCGATGGCAGGCTTTATGGATGAGTTGCGCGACTGCCTTGCCAATGGCTGGACGGTGGAGCTGGGCGAACTGGGTTACTTCACCCCCTCTTTGAGTTGTACCCGCCAGGCGACGGACAAGAAAGAGCTTCGTGCTGCCTCCATCGCTTTGCGCGGGTTGAATTTCCGTCTGGGCAGGGAGTTCTATAAGGATTTGAAAGGTAAGATGCAGTTGGAGCGTTGTCCGCAATCGACATCGGCGCCTGCTTCGTCTGCCGATGAGGCGTTGGGCGTGGAGCAGCGCTGGCAGTTGCTGGATGAGTATTTGCAGCAGTATCCCTGCATCAATCGCTCCCAGTATGCACGGCTGGCAGGACGTAGTTATAAGCAGGCTGTTGTCGATTTGAACAGGTTTATAGAAGAGGGGATGCTGATGAGGCATGGGATGGGGCCGAGTGTGGTGTATGCCAGAAAGAGGTAAAATTCAAGATGTGTATTTGCATCCGAATCGAAATGCAAAGGACATATCCCGTGAGCTCAATATGGATAAAGGGCTGTTATCCCGCATATTGAAAAAGCTGGAGGTAAATCATTCTCGACACCCCCAAGAATACGGACAGAGCACATCTGTTTTATGAGAAAGCCGGATCCAAGAAAATAGAGAAAGAAGAACTCCCCATCGAATACGATTATCCGTATGATGACAGTGACTTCTTCTGCCTGACCTTGAACGGATACCAATAAATTTACGGTTATTAGAAATTTAATCGGATAAATTAAGATTTATGGAGATACATAAAGTCCATTCTGTTTTTTTTCAGTGCTACATTTACTACCAAAGCCATCGTGCAGGGTATCGTCAAGCAGCTGCACGCCGATAATATCCAACATGACATTACGAGTAATGTTTTAATCCCCCGGTTTGAGATTGGGACGCGATGAATTGTTGGTCGTAGGCGTGCCGTCCTATTCAGGAAGAGTGCCCGACACGTGCCATTGCGTCGGAGAACCCCATAAAGACAGATGAAGGTCAATGTATTTCATGTGGAAGGTGCATTGCCCTATGTCCTGTCGGCTCACGAAACTACCACTATCCATTTTTGGGAAAAAAGAGTTTGGAGTTTGCAAGCGCAAATTCAGAGAGAAAAGAACTTGAACTTTTTTACGCTGTCAATTAAAGATGCCGTAAAGGATAAAAACAATGTATGATTAAGGAATAAAATTTCTTAGTCATTGTCTATCAGTTCCTTTCTTTTTCTCCAATATCCTTTTTTATCCTACGAAAACCTCCTTAAACCTCCGTTAAAGCACCACCCCGTTTTCTGCCCGTTGTATCTTTGCATCGTGGTCACAAAGAAACTGGTTTTGCAGACTGACGAGCGAACAAGACCGACTTTTATTAATCAATTTAAAATTAAAAAACTATGGCTTTGAATTATGAAGTAAAAAAGAGAGTATTCGGTTTTGACGAGACAAAAACGGAAAAGTACGTGGCGCAGATGAAAACTTTGGGTGTGGTAGGTTTTAAGGATTTATGCGACGAGGTTTCCAAGATAGGCATGGCGCCTCGCGGTGTGGTGAAGTTGGTGCTGGACGGATTGATCGACACCTTGAATATGGATATCAACAAGGGATTTTCGGTACAGCTGGGTGAGTTCGGCTGTTTCCGTCCCGGCATCAACGCCAAGAGCCAGGACAAGCTGGAAGATGTAAAGGCAAGCACGATTTATCGCCGCAAGATTATCTTCACCCCGGGCTTCTACTTTAAGGATATGCTGACCCGCGCCAGCGTAGAGAAGATGGATTGGTCGGGCAACGGCACCGTTTCTGGCGGGGGTAGCTCCAAACCAAATCCGGATGGCGGCGGTTCCGATGGCGACCAGGGAGAAAATCCGTTAGGATAAACATTCTGTAAATAAGGAGAATATGAACTTTCTCAGAAAAAGGTTCATATTCTCCTTGAAATACTTGACTTCGCCTTTTGAATATCGTATCTTTACATCAATCATTTAAAAATCAGACAAACTGCTATGGAAACAGAAAATGGCTTTCGTATCACGACTTATAAAAAGAAAGATTTGGCATGCCTCTATTGCCCCAATGCTACTGCACGTTGCGCCATCCGCACCCTGACGCGGTGGATAAAACGGAATCACGAACTGTATGAAGCCTTGGCGCATACCGGGTACAATGTAAGGACACGGACATTCATGCCGAAGCAGGTGAGTCTTATCGTACAGTATCTGGACGAACCTTAATATTCTTTTCAACCTCATTTATTATGTTAAAGCGGGAAGTTGCGGTTAAACTTCCCGCTTTTGTTTTTGTCATAGATACGTTGCAACACAATAGGTATAACTAACATAAGGTATTAATTAAAAAAAGAGAAAAATGATGAAAAGAATAGTTCTGATATGGATGGCCGCCTTCCTGATGGGTGGCATGGCAATGGCACAACATGCCCGCCACAGTGAGAAAATGCCCGA
>NZ_JBCNZM010000171.1:0-9783 GCF_040227615.1 Bacteroides sp. RTP31139st1_H2_RTP31139_211217
ATACTATTAGGTTCATAGTGACAGTCGCTATTGTTGTATATAAAAGTTTAATACCTGTAGTTTGCCGAATGCTTACCCATGTACCATCTGTCGATGCTCAACCCATTCTTTTCCGCGAAGCGTATAATTTCCTCGCGCTGATTCTCTAAAAACTGTTTTTCTGTACTTACTCTTAAATAAGCTACTACTGCCATAATTGATAAACGTTTATTGGTTATTATTCACCACCAAAGAACGGTTATTCAAGTAAGAGTGGCAACACACAACTATGACTCTCTAGCACAGAGGATCACATTATGGACATCCCCCGAAGTCAGGGAAGACTTCTCGGTAACTATCTCAAATATGCCTATAAACAAAGAAAACAGCCCCACTGAAGCTGTTTTCTGAAATTAGTTCATAAAAAATTGATACTATGTAGTTTCATAGTATACTCTTCTTCATTTCATTCACTATGTATCTCACATCCTCATCCGTCACATAAGGACCACTCGGCAAGCAAAGACCACGTTTGAACAAGCCCTCACTGACACCATTCACATAGGCAGGATTAGCCGAATAAACCGGCTGAAGATGCATGGGCTTCCATAAGGGACGGCTCTCGATACCGGCTTTATCCAAGCAAACACGCATGGCCTCTACATTACGGTTAGGCTCACAAGAAGTATGGGCATTCACTGACTCATGCGTAACACCGGCGGCACCACCTACAGCACCTTTCACTGTCTCACGATAGGCATCCTCCTCACCTCTCACATGCAGATTCCCGTCAAGCAGTACCGTGTTCAGCCAATAATTACTATCATAGCGTCCGGAAGGATTCTCATGAAGCGTGATTCCCTCCACATCGGCCAACAACTTACGATACAGACCGCACAGATGCTTATGGTGCGCTATATGCTCATCCACCACCGTCATCTGACCGCGGCCGATTCCCGCACAAATGTTACTCATCCTATAATTATAGCCTATACGCTCATGCTGGTAGTAGGGATAGGACTCACGGGCCTGGGTAGCATAGAACATTATCTCACGTTTGGACTCTTCATCAGGGCAAATCAAAGCACCGCCACCGCTGGTGGTTATCATCTTGTTGCCATTGAAAGAAAGCACACCATATTTGCCAAAAGTTCCGAGAACTTGCCCGTCAAACTTGCTTCCAAAGCCTTCGGCGGCATCCTCTATGACCGGAATATCATATTTATCTGCCACTGACATGATTTGGTCTATCTTGTAGGGCATCCCATACAAAGCCACCGGAACAATTGCTTTGGGCTTTCGGCCGGTCTTGTCGATACGGTCCCTGATAGCCTGCTCCAGAAGAACCGGGTCCATGTTCCATGTATCAGCCTCAGAATCCACGAATACCGGAGTAGCACCGAGGTAGGTCACCGGATGGGAAGAGGCACAAAAGGTAAAGCTTTGTACTATCACTTCGTCACCCTGACCAACTCCGCAAGCGAGCAGGGCCAGGTGTACCGCTGCTGTACCTGCACTCAAGGCCACTACCTTTTTATCCTGTCCCACGAAGCGTTCCAAATCCTGCTCGAAGGCATTCACATTTGGGCCGAGGGGAACCACCCAGTTAGTATCAAAGGCTTCTTGTATGAAGCTTATTTCCTTGCCGCTCATGTGAGCGAGGCAAAGATATATTCGTTTATCCATAAATATATGTGATTATTCTAATGATTCAATTTCCTCACGTAATGAGGAATAAAAAGAAAAGAAAGGATTTTATAAATCCTTTCCAAGTACTGTATAGATAATGATTTTAATGTCATACCAGAAAGACAAATTATCCAAATATTCAATGTTTATCCGTACTTTATCCGGGAACAAGACCTCATCATTATACTTCTGAGGATCGTCCTGTTCCGCCAACAGTTCTTCTTCATTTCGGTATTTTAAACTGGCAGGCCCCGTAATGCCCGGCTTCAATAGAAGCATCCTCCTATCCTCTCCTTCCAGTTTATCAGCATACCCCGGCACATCCGGGCGAGGACCTACAAAGCTCATATCTCCTATCAGCACATTCCAAAGTTCCGGTAATTCGTCCAGCTTATACTTGCGCAACTTTGCTCCCAGCGGTGTAATGCGGCTCTCTCCCTTCACGGAGATAGAACTGTCCGAATGGCCTACCGTCATGGAACGGAATTTATACATCGTAAACAACTTCCCGTGCTGCCCCACCCTCCGTTGCTTGAAAATAACAGGACCGCCCGGCATTTTCAGACGAATCAAAATACCTACTATTATTAAAACAGGAGACAAGAAGATTAGCCCGAAGAGCGCCGCTCCACGGTCAAAAAAAGATTTAAAAAACATGGATTTGATGATACATTTTCTTTACCCGGTTTATAAACCTTGGCGAGAATAAGAATATAATTTTTTTTATATATCTTTTTATGAATTGAGAGAATGATTGATGGGCAAAATAATAATCCTGAATTTCCTTCAAAGATTTATCGGGTAACATCGCAAATAAATGATTTCTAATTTTTTTATCAATTTGATAGTCTACATTCCAAGATTGATATGGCAAGAAATCAGTCCAATCATGTTCTTTCACAGTAGTTTCTTTCCGAATAAAATCAAAGGCTTGCTTTCCTCTTTCTGTTACCAGAGTTACTCCTGACACGCCTTTAATATCTGTATCATAACATTTTCCCCAGAAATCACCTAAACGAATATCTGTATATTCAAGAGTACTCCTCAAAGCACAGTCGTGACAAGCTTCGTTCAACATCAGATTTGAAAAGAAAAGTTGATAAAATTCATCCTTCTTCCTATCGCTTATAAATACTTGCAAATCATCTACTATCACTTCTACTACAAAATTTCCCCAACCTTTAATTTTGCTTCTAAAATTCACATGATCAAATCTGGGCTTTTTTATTAGTTTTTTTATTTCCTGCACATATTTATGCCAAATTTTCAAAGAAGGGCATCCATGACAATAAATATCAACAAGCAAAAAATCGTTTCGTCTATTAATTCTTTTCAAGAATTTATCAACAGCATAAATTTGACAAGGTGTACCAAACAATACAGTTTTTTCCCTTTTTTCTTCTTTATCTAACATTCTTTTAAATGTAGGATAAGTCATTGATTGAATATACTTAGATCCCTTAAAATATTCAATATCCTTTTCATCAGCAGCACATACATGCTTGGCACTATCATCTAATGTGTCATAAACAACACCTATACATTTATATCCTTGTCTATAAAGAGCTTTTGCAAGCAGGTATGCTATACCACCAGAAGTAGTAGTATTCAGTGTTGCATTGTCTCTTGCTTGGCAAGCTAACATTAGGATTTCTTTATGTTCTGCTATATTATATGGCTTGACATCGTCATATTTATAACAAACCTTAGTACAAAGTGAACAATCTACACATTTATCCACATCTAATACCGGACGGTAGAACCCCTGCTCATTCAGAACCATTACAATCGCATTTGCTGGACATACAGCAGCACATCCCCCACAGCTGGTGCATGGATGTAAAATATCTTTCGATACTATATTCATTTAGATAAGCAATTAGTCAAATATGCCATAGAACTTTCACGCTTTTTTAATAAATGCGCATTCACTTTTTCCCAATCTATTTCTTCTGAAAACAATTCATTTAATCCCCTATCCTCAGAAATAATTCTTTTTGAAAGTGTATATTCTTCCAAAAGATATCCCAATTTATTACTATTATTACGTAATATTACAGCCAATTCTGCATTGACAAGAATAGACATGACACTTCCATGAAAAGTATCCGTAACCACACATTGAGCATCTCTAAAATACGAAAGTAATGTAACAGGGTCCACATTAATATTTTTATCACACCAATCATGATAAAAACCTGGAGAAACTATCTGTAATCCACGCGCTTTAGCATATTTCTTTATAGCCTGTACCTCTTGTATATTATTCATATTATTATCATAGGCATATACAAGTAAATAGGGTTTCTGAACTACTTTGGGTAATGTCTGCAATTCATCTTTATACCCATAAAGCAAAACCGGATCGCAAACAATTTCAACATCCTGTCCTATCAATTTTTCAATAATATCATGAGAATTCCTGTCACGAACAGACAAAGCAGTCAAATTCTCCAATCCACCCCGTACAAAACTTTCACAACGTTTAGCCTGAATATCTGTAATAGTAGTAGGACCAAAGCATCCGGCATAAGCAAAAACATTATCAGACGGCAAAGCATACCCCCAAAATACCGGAGTGGGACCTGTATGAAGAGCAAAAATCTCATCACTCCCAATAATCACCGCTTTCATAGATTTATATTGAGTATAATACTCTCCAACAATCCCTTCTTGAATTTTGAATTTATCTAAAATACGTTTCTTTTGTACATTATACCATGTCCTTCCTAATCCTTTTTGAGCCAAATAAGTACAATAATAAGGAATAGAACGCAATGAGATATTGTATTTATCTTTCAGTTCAATACCTAGAAAATCATAGTTCTTTTCAAACCTTAAAGCAGTTGCTTCATACCCCATTTTTTTCAACACCTTACATAATGCATTCAATTGCAATAAAGCCCCATGATTATGAACATCATAGTGAGTTATTATACCTATATCCATACTATTTCTATTTCCTAAGCAAATTTTGAAATATCCAAGCTCGCAGACAGTTAGTCATCATAACTTCCACCACGAACCTCCCTGTAACATTATATAAAAAAATGAATAATCCTATAATATGTTGCTGCCACATGTATTTTTGAAGAAAATATTCACTCTTAAAGTATTTCCATCCACCACGTCGTGCATACATATCCTTACCTACACGTACATTAACTAATACATCCTCCAAGTTTCTAAACTTACATCCATGTTGCATCATCCTCAACCACAAGTAATAATCTTCATTAAAATGCCAATCCTGATAATTACCAGCTCTCAGTACATCCGTTTTTTTGAACATTACTGTCATGTGATTGAACCCACAACGAGATTTCATGAATTTCTTTATTTCCTTATCTGTAGAAGGACAAATCCTACTTGCTACTATGTTATCAGGTGTATCTATAAATTCTGTAATACTGCCACCAACAATAGACAGTTCCTTATCTTCCTCGAAACATCGGAGCTGCTTTTCAAACCTATCGGGCAAAGCTATATCATCGCTATCCATACGAGCTATTAAGTCGTATTTAGCATATTCTACCGCGATACGCAAGGCATTTCCCAAACCATTATTTTTCGGCAACCTTATGATATGTATCGATTCATCTTGTTCAAAGCCGTCAATGATTTCAGATAATTCCCGGCCAATTGGTCCATCAATCACAATTACCATCTCAGACGGTGAACAAGTCTGTCCTATCGTCACACTATCAATGGCTTGACGTACATATTCAAAGCTGTCATTCTTATAAACCGAAAGACAGACAGAAAATGGTGTGTTCACAAATCTTTAAATTAAAAATTTTTTAAGAGAAAATACATCAGTTTAGGAGAGATGGAATTAAAAAAGCGCATAGTCTGCACAAGCATTGCATACCTACCCCAATAAACACGTGGATTATATTTAAATATTTTCCAATTTGCTACCAGTTTGTTCCACAATTCTATATCCTTACATTTCAAATGCAAATAGTATCGCATATTAAGCAGAATACACATCTGAACATGCACTAAAGCCAGATTTTGACATGCGCCATTAATTCCCAACAATGTATAAATTCTTTTCCATGCGTAGATAGAAGTTAGCTTCTGCTGCGTAAATATCGGTTTATTCATTGCCGACTCTTTTCTCCATTTATAGCGAAATAAAATTCGGGGAATACAATCTATCCTTTGGGCATAGTACAGACATTTTACTACAAACTCCCTATCTTCACTATAATAAGTTTGTTCATCAAAATGTAATACGTATTTTTTTATTAAAGAACGTGCTATAATACAAGATGATAGATGTACATATATAGTGCCCTTCAGATAATCGTGAAGATAATCTTTAGAATGATTATTCAAGTGATACCGCACTTTATTTTCACTCTTTTCCTGTAACGACCCAATTACAATGACATCCTGTCCATTTACAATATTTCCAATCTCTTCGATGAAAGTTGGACAAATATAATCATCGCCATCTAAAAAGAATACATAAGGGGCTGTCGCTACTTCTAATCCTGCATTACGTGCAGACGAAACGCCACCATTTGATTTATCAAATAATCTAATAATCGGATATTTATCCTTTAACGATTTAAGTACACTCGCTGTGTTATCAGTAGAGCCATCGTTTACCAATATGAGTTCAAATCGGCTGTCGGTCTGATTTATTACCGACATAATAGTACTTTCTACACAATCTGCTACATTATAGCAGGGGATGATAATCGAAACCAAGGAACTATTTGTCGCAAATATTGACATAAAATTATTTATAAATAAATATTGGGCCTATAATTATAACTATCCCTTTCACGATAAGAAGGCATTTTTTCATTGAATAAATACATGAAATAATTAGTATAAGGGATATACACTTTATTTGAATTAATGATACTAAAGGTAGAGTAGGATATTAGTAGAAAAATAGCAAATTTATACATTACACGCATTTGAGTTTTCAACACAGGTAAGAACATAAACACTGCAATCGAAAAATGCAATGCAAAAAAGAAACCATATCTAAACAATATACCAAAACTCAAAGCCACTCTAAAAATAAACAGATAAAGAATGGCCCCATTAAACAATATAACCCCATATGGTCGTTTTTCAATATATTCCCTATATCTTATTAGGAAACAGAATATGATAATAAAAAAGATAAGACGGAAAGATAATGTTGTACCTGTACCTGCCTCATTCTCCATAAGAAAGTAAAAGTGAAGTTTTTGTTCGAAAATACCCAGTTTTAACAAAAAATCTATAAATAGCGACGCATCAAAAACAAATAAAACATTTACACAAATATAAGCAAATACGATATTTTTTGTAGATATTTTATGAGACATGCCATAAAAAACAAGTAAAATTACAGACGAATAATGAAATGAAGTAGCCAATAGAACTAATCCACAGTATGATAAAAATTTCCGTTTAAATATTAATGGAAATGCATATAAATAAATGGTATTAGCGATAAAATTTCTCATCGGATTATCTATAAATAGATATAATCCAAATACAAATAGAAAAAAAGATAAAGCTAACGGAAAATATTCTTTTGTGTATTTATATATATACCTTACATTTATTATATATAGAATAAACTTAGTGATTATAAAAAACGGCCAAAACGATAATCCAATAGATTTAGCCAATAACATATAAAAATAATAACCAGGTTCTAAATAACGTGAAGGATTAAATAATGCGTTCCATGTAGCATCTTCATAACAAATTTCATAATTTCTCCAATCTGAACCTGTCATATAACCAGAGCAAAAGAATATGCCGAGAATTAATACAATAAATAGTTCGGCAGTAGTTTTCTGTGCCTTCGGAATATAATGTGTTAACAGCGATAATATTAGAAGAAAGAAATATATAAACATTATTCTTATAATATTTTTCTATATTGCTGCAAAACATTTTTGGATAAGTATTCATCACATAAAAACAACTTTTTTAAATTATTTTCAAGAAAATCTTTATAAACTTCTTCTAAAGTAGTTTCTATGTCAGCCTGATTTTCCACATCTGAAAAATAAGAGATCTTTTCATCTAAATATAAATCATGCAATTCTCCTTGAGAAGGACTAATAGACCATATATTGAGTCCACATTGCATATAGTCACCAACCTTTGTCGGCAAGAAAATTCCTTCTTCACATGCAGCTTCCAATACAACAGCGACATCATACTGTTTCACCATTTTAAGACTATCATTATAGGGCATTGCAGGATATTCTGAGACTATATCTTTCAACCGTAACTCATTCACCAAATCAGAGACACTCCTATTTATTCCCAAGAAATCAATTTTCATTTTCGCATCGGGATATTTATGAAAGAAAGAAGCTACAGCGCATAAAAAAGTTTTCGGATCTCGTGGATAAGACAAATTACCTGAATGAATTATTCTCAATGTATCTAAATTAAAGGGATGAATTGGAACAACTTCTGCAATATGAGGAATAACTATAGTTGCCTCCTTTTTTAACCCTACTAAATATTTCATCATATAATCCCTTAGACGCGACGAAGGGAAAATATGAACATCTGCATATCTAACCATAGATGGAATTAGCATTTTTGAAAGTATGGGCATAGGTGCATTTACTCCTTTCCCATAAGGCCATGGATATTTTTGCTCAGGATAAGGATCATTCCAAGTTGGTATCCATCTCAATCCTCTATACTTTTTTAAGTAAATACCCACCAATTCACTTGGAAGACTCTTTGTTAGCACACATTCATAAATATTATCATCCAACAAAGCCAGTGCTTTTCTTAGAGCTAAATATGCCCAGTGAGCACCTCTATACGTTATCCCAAATTTCATGTAGGCACAAATGTGTTGCCATATTGTCGCTAATGTTATTTTTGTTTCAGACGGGATATAATGTATCTTACACAGATTTTCATCTATTGATATATAATCCACAGGATATACTTTATTTTTATGGATTCTTGAAATTAAATCTACCTTATATCCTGCTTCGCATAGAACCTTTATCAACTTGTAGTTCACTATACCCTCAGCAACTGTAGGGGGAATAGATGCAGGTGCAATCATCAATATACGTTTATTCATTGCAACACATTTACAATTCTACCACACGCCATTCCATCTCCGTATGGATTCACGGCTTTACTCATTTTCTCATAATGCGCCTGGTCATCAAGCAGGGCAGATACTTCACTCATAATTCTATCATAGTCGGTACCAACGAGTTTTACCGTACCGGCTTCCAAGGCCTCAGGGCGTTCTGTGGTGTCGCGCATTACGAGCACTGGTTTGCCAAGTCCTGGAGCTTCTTCCTGGATACCACCACTGTCTGTCAGCACAATAGTAGATTTTTCCATCAGATAAACGAAGCTCAGGTATTCTAACGGTTCGATGAAGAACATGTTGCCAAGGTGGGACAGATTTTCGCCAAACACCTCATGGATGGGTTTCCGTACATTGGGGTTCAGGTGCATCGGATAAACGAAATCCACTTCGGGATATTTCTCCGTCAGAGCCTTGATAGCCTTGCACATGGATATGAAGCCGTCGCCAAAGTTCTCACGGCGATGGCCGGTAACCAGTACCAGCTTCCTTCCGTTTTCCAATCGAGCTACATCATAACCGGCTGTTTTCAGCACAGCATCCAGTTCGGCATCCAGTTCCTTGTCCTGCTTTATTTTCTCCACCACCATGTACAGTGCATCTATCACGGTATTTCCGGTCACTGTAATAGAAGCGTCATCAATACCTTCCACCAGCAGATTTTGCTTGCTCAAAGCCGTAGGTGCAAAATGATAAGTGGCAATACGTCCTGTTATCTGACGGTTCATTTCCTCTGGCCAAGGACTATAAATATTGTGCGTGCGCAAACCGGCTTCCACATGTCCGACGGGTATCTGCTGATAGAAAGCAGCCAATGCCGCAGCAGTGGAAGTCGTGGTATCACCGTGCACCAAGACAACATCGGGCTTCACTTCTTTCAGCACATTACGCATACCCAGCAATACACGAGAGGTCACGTCGTACAAATCCTGTCCCTGCCTCATGATATTCAAATCATAATCCGGACGGATGTCAAATATTGGCAGTACCTGGTCCTGCATTTCACGGTGCTGACC
>NZ_JBCNZM010000172.1:0-9693 GCF_040227615.1 Bacteroides sp. RTP31139st1_H2_RTP31139_211217
CCAAAAACTGGGTTACAGAACGAACCAAAACGCTTAGGAAAGTGAGCTAAAATTGGTACAACAAACTGGACACCCTATTTAGTTGATTCATCCCAATAAGAGTGAAGAACTATACCAAATTCAGCTAAAACATTATCAAGAAAGAAGCCGACATCGGGAGTAAATGCTAAATTCCCAAGGGCATAAGCGCAGAATACACCATTATCCAAACGTTCACAGCGTAGTGAAGTATGAGGGTGGTTAGCTACAATAATATCAGCACCGGCCTCTTTTAGACTATCAATAATAAATCTGGTATAGAAACCTGGAGATGGATTATATTGTCCTCCAACATGAGGATAAGCCACGACAATATCTGCCACTTCTTTTGCTTTATGAACCTTTTCAAGAACCCTTTCCAGAAAAACTTGATTTTTTGAATTGGTAATAGCAGCAGGTGAGACATCATCAGAAATATATTTTTCTATAGATTTTCCCTCTCCTGATGTTTTAAATTCCAACTTCAATAATTTCTGTTGTTTCTTGGTCAAATCAATTCTCCACTGTTCATCCTCATTGAGAAACACCCCATTCAGTTGCGAATTGGTTCCAAAAGTACAGCATATAACAGCTACCTTCAGAGTACCGACTTGCTTAACAAATACTTTTTCACTATCTCCTACTGTAAGATAACTACCAGAACAATCAATGCCAGCAGCTTTAATACAACGCAATGTCTCAGACAAGCCATCTACCCCTCTATCCAAACAATGGTTATTGCAGGTCGCTACAAAATCAATACCAGCCGCTTTCACCTCATCCAATAACGAAGAAGGAGTAGCAAAGCATACATCTGATTGAGTGATATTATCTTGAGTATAAGGGGAACGCATGATGGGTGATTCCAAATTAGCAATCACATAATTAGAATCCTTCAACAGAGGTGCCAAACCAGACAGATACCCATCATATCTATACTCACCATGTTTCTTCATTACGGCATCATTCTGTGCTTTCAAACACATGATGTCTCCAAGAAAACTCAATTTAATCATACTTTCATCATAAGTCTTGAACCATTCTCAAATTTCATCTCTACGCTATTGCGATAGTCTTTATGAACTTTAGAGACTCTCTCCATCACTTCATCCAAATATTTTCCAAAAAGAGGTCCACCATTCATCTGTGCAAATCCTGATTCTGCAGTTAGATTCATCTCTATGAAAACCGGCTCATTATTTACATCAAGTGCAATATCCCACCCGACCAAATCGAAATAGGGCAGACGACGATGCAAATCAAACACGAATTTCATCACTCTATCATAATTCGGTATAGTAAGGCTTTCAAATCCTAAGAATTCTTTCAATGTAGGTTTATCAAGTGTGTGATAGCGAAGAACACGCTGATCGAGACTACCATCATCATAAACATGGCAGAAACCACCACCTGTCGATGCATTATCATTAAACGCACCTTTACCTCCAAATCGAACGACTGATACCAATAGTACATATTCTCCAGCTAAAGTACGATAAGTATAAATTCTAAGCGTGTTCAGTGACGACTCGTTCAGTTTCTTCAATGTTGCACTTTGTTCAAGCCGTTTCTGAATATTGAAATCCCATTTATATGTCTCAAACAAATCCTTGACTTTCGCAGTATCAATTTCTTCCTTCCGAACCAATTTCACATTCTTACCTGAACCTGAATCAATGGATGGCTTGATTATACAATCCAAATCAGTTGCAAGTACCAGTTTAACAGCTTCTTCTGTAGAAATAGGCATATCATCAGGGCTAAAGAATCTACCATTAATATTCTTCATCAGAATGGAAGGTTTCTTAATATCAGGGAATAGTCTGTCATAACCATTTTTATCCATATAGGAATTGATAAAATCGAAACGATTCAAGCAAGGAATAACATAATAGTAATACACATCATCCGACATATACCTATCATTATAATCAGAGCACCACATCCTTGAATAGAAATCAGCATATACCATTGAAACCTGAAAACCATATTGTGCAAAATACTCAGAATACTCCTTCTTATGTACTCTATAGTCAAAAACATCACGTGAAGGCAGTGTATGATTCTTTAAAAAATCAAAGCCTAAGAATTGTTCTTTTTTTGTATTGATAAATTTTTCCATGACACTATTCTTTAATTTGTGCCAACTGCACCAATCCAACATTTTTTTTAAACATAAATACCATCAAAGCATCATCCAGTCCATGACCAGGTATAGGTTTCGCCAAAGGCATGAACTTACGTGCACGGAGTTCTTGCATAGCTTCGTCAATATCATCTACCGCATAGCATATATGATACGGTGTAGGACCATTTTTTGCTAATATTTTCACTATAGGAGAAGTCTCATCCAACGGTTGAAGAAGTTCAACAGTAGGAAATCCTTCTCTGCAGGCGTAGGCTACATAAACTTTCTGGATGGGTTCAATTACAGTTTCAGAAACAACATACCCTCCAGCTACATACTCTGGCTTAACTTTTTCTATATCATTTACGGCAAAGCCTATATGATGGAAACGTGCATTTTCTAACATGATTATTTTGACTTATATATTTGTACATCAGTACAAACAATGTTATCAATATTGAATTCCATACATCCCCACTGAAGCCCCACCCCAAAACCGCAGGCTAGAATATGGTTGGCGTTGTTATGAAGCCGTTCCTTACACTGAGTCACGAGAGTTAGAGGAATTGATGCACATGTAACGTTACCATAGTCCGCTAGGCAATACGGACATTTTTCCGCGGGAATTTTTATACTTTTACGAATTTTTTCATCAATGAATTTATTTGCCTGATGCAACAGCAAAAGATCAATAGTATCAACATTGATATTATACTGAGCAATACATTCCTTTAGGGCACGAGGAGGAACCTTAATAGCAAATGAAAAAACATCCATGCCATTGACAACCATATCATTACCCTTACGAATAATGCCAGGTTCAACCTCTTTTTCCTGTAATGTTTCTGGAGTAATAGGATAACGCATACCACCATACTTGGTATAAATGGCAGAAATACCGCTACCATCTACTCCGAATGTAAAATTCATGGGCTTTGCATTCACATCGTATTCCAGAGCCGTTACTGTTGCAGCATCAGCAAACAGAGGACGAACAGTTCTATCCCTTTTATTCCGGTTAGTAGAGTTAGTCTCTGCATTTATCATCAAACCACGTTTTAAACCGCCATGAGAGAGCATAGAAGCAGCAATACTCATACCATTTACGAAACCACAGCAACCAAGAGGTACATCCATCACGCAGCAGCCTTTACTTAACCCTAATCTATCTTGAAGAATGCAAGAAGTCATAGGAGCTATATAGTCACGTGATTGGCAAACATATACCAACAAGTCAATACTTTCTTTTTCCCAACCCAATTCTGCAATCATCTTCTCAACAGCTACAACTGTCAAGTCAGATGCCGTTGTACCAGAATCAACCACATGCTTCCTCTCTATACCGGTTGACGCAATAATCTTTTTGGCCTCTTCTTCATTTTCAAAAATTGACAAAGTAAGATTTTCTTCAACCTTCTCAGGTACACAAGCCGATAAACCTGCTACCCTTACATTATTAACTGTTAATGCAGACATAATCTTATTTAATGAGTGATAATCGTTGCACTTTCCCTGTTGCAGTCTTCGGAATGCGCGCAATAAATTCATACTCTGTTGGAATTTCATAAGGTTCAAGCAATCCGCTAAGACCGTGCATGATTTCGTCAAAGGAGAGTTGGCAGCCCATCTTCTGAATAAAAGCTTTAGGCACTTCGCCAAGAATACCTTTAGGATCTTTGACTGGAACCACAGCACAGTCTATTACACCAAGACTTTTAATAGCTTCTTCGATAGTCAGCGGGCTGATTTTCTTTCCTCCAATGTTGATTAATTCTTTTTTGCGACCAACCATATAGTAGAGTCCGTTTTCATTTTTGAAACCAAAGTCCCCTGTGCGAAAATAATCCCCGAAGAATGCCGCCGCATTGTCCTTATCAAGCAAATAACGGCTCATCACCATATTACCCCTTACGCAAATCTCACCCTGCTGTCCCGTAGGCATTTCTGTGCCATTATCATTCATAATTTTCGCTTCCACCTCTTCGGATGTAGGCATCCCAATAGTATCCAGATTGTCCTTGTACTGATGGAATTCCATGAAGAACGAACGCGAGGCTTCAGTCAATCCATAGTGCATACAGATGCGCGTGTTGGGGAACAAGCCAATCAATCGTTGCTTTGCCTCGATAGACATAGGGGCGCTCCCTATCTCGATATAACGAAGACTATCAGCAAACTGTGCTATACGATTTCCACTCAACTTAGTTATATATTCCCAAACAGCTGGTACCATGCCGAATCCTGTAGCCTTATACTTTTCCATAGCTTCAAAAAAGACCTTTAGATTGGCAAAGTTCCCTACTAATATCAGGGTTGCACCTTTGAGGAGTGAACAACGAAGACGGCCAAGACCAAACGAATGGCTCAGTGGCAATCCCAATACTTCACGTTCATCAGCACTATTGCCAATGAATCCGTTAATGTTCCTTGCCGAAGAGGCTATGTTATAATGCGATAAGCAGACAGCTTTAGGATCGCTCGTCGTACCAGTGGTGAACATGATGTCCGCTATGTCATCCTTATCCAATGAAGGATTCTTAGTATCCTTAGCTTCACCAGAAAGTTCCAGACTATCTATAGCAATATTCTTAGCCCCATCAAACACAAACTTAGGAAGACCGAAAATGCACTTTGGCTTTACAGTATTCGAGATGAATAAGAGTTTATCTTGTGTCGAAGCAGGATCAACCACCACATTCACAATGCCCCTCAAATGGGCACCGAAATATAGATAAACAAACTCTGGTTCTTTCCGTGCTGTAATGATGATACTGTCTCCTTTACGAAGGCTTAGAGTATCAAGATAATCAGAAGCCAGCCAAATGCTATTTTTAAGCTGTTTATAGCTAATCTCTTTAGCATCACATACCAGTGCAATTTTATCAGGCATATGTTCCGCATGCTCAACTATGGCTTGCAACAAACAGCTATGCGAAATATCACTCATTCTTAAGTTTTATTATTTCTTCAACTATTGCTTTTATGTTGTTGAGTTCATAGAGGTCCTCAATAGGAATATCAACCTCCAATTCTTCCTCAATAGTTGATATAATAGTCAGATTCCCGACCGAATCCCACTCCTCAATATCACCGGCGGCCAAATCATCAGTAATTCGTTCAATATCAATGCCCAATGTATCGGCAATTATTTCTTTAATTCTCTCTTTATAGTCCATAATAATTTATTTAGTTGTTACTCCACCATCTATAACGAATTGGCATCCTGTAACCCAGGAAGAAGCATCACTCAGTAAATATATTGCTGCGGGAGCTATATCCTGCACTTCACCATACCGTTTCAAAGGATAGGTTTCCATGTCTTTTTGATAATCTTCATCAGAGAGCGCCCCACTGGAATTAATAAGATTTGTATTAGTCATACCCGGATTGATGGTGTTTACCCTCACTTTTCTTCCAGCAAATTCAATAGCAGCATAGCGCATGTATGTACTCAATGCAGCTTTTGCGCAACCATAAATTACATTACCCGGAGTGATTCGATTATTGCCTGCAATGGATGAAATATATACTATGCTCCCTCCTTTATTGATTTTTTTCTTTTTATAAATCAATCGAGTAAGTTCTACCGCTGCAAAAAAATTCAGATTGAAAATTCTATCGAACTTCTCTCGCGTTGCAAATTGAAGAGCCAAAGTTCCACCGATACCTGCTGAGATTACTAAACCATCTATAACAGGCATATCACTGACCAACTTCGTCAAATCTTCCTGATTGGTTATATCAGCAGTTATATAAGTATTACCGTTTCCATCCATCTCATCCAAAACAGACTTTAGATTTTCCTCACTGCGAGCACAGACAACTATCTTACCGCCCATTTTTGAACATTCAATAGCTATCTCTCTTCCAATACCAGAAGAAGCGCCAACAACAAGAATTGTTTTTCGCTTGAGAGCAAAAGGATTAAACTCTACCATTATACTTCTACTAATTCAGATATTAATAAATGTTCTGTCTCAAAAGCAACCGTACCCCAACTAAGGCCTACACCAAATGCACAACCAATTATTTTGGTAGGCTTATCTTCAATTTTACCTTTCAATTGGGTAACAATCGTCAAGGGAATCGATGCCGATGATGTATTTCCAAAATGGAGCATACTATATGGCATCTTTTCAGCATCCAATTTCAACTTTTTACGGATTGTTTCTGTCATTTTGTAATTAGCTTGATGCAAAATCACATAATCAAAAGATGTGTAATCCATCTCATAGTTAGCTGTCAGCTTCTTTATGCTCTTTGGCGCTGTCGTAATACCAAAAGCAAATACATCCATACCCTTCATGCGAGTCTGTATAGCATGGCGCTTACGCCCATCTTCACACAACTCAAGCTTTAAAGAATCTTCATTAAACTGGTTTCTGCAACCACCCCCCGGGCGAATAATCGCATCATAACCAGTACCATCAGTTCCCAAATCAAAATAGAACGGTTTTGCCTCCTTACTGTATTCCAATGCCGTAGCTGTACAAGCATAACCAAAGAGTTGATCCAGCTCTTCTTTTGCTTGTTTACGAGCATCACCAGCCAGCAGGATTGCTTTTTTTATATTCCCTGTCTGCATTAAACTGGATAATACGGACAATCCATACACCCAGCCAGAACAACCAAGATTGATATCCATTGCCATACAACTACGCTCTAATCCCAATTTAGCTTGCAGAATACACGCAGTTGCAGGAAGAATGTAGTCAGGAGTCTGGGACACGAAAACCAATGCACCAATTTCTTTCTTGTCCCACCCCAGATCTGCAATCAACTTTTCAGCAGCAGGGAGGCCAAGGTCAGAAGTTGTCAATCGTTCATCATAACGTTTCTCCTTGATACCAGTAGTTTGTACGAAGTCTTCAGCACCATACTTATCAGTAGTAGAAACAGAACCTTCGGCATGTTTAGGAACACCAGCCGATATGCCAGTGATCCTAACATTCTCTACTTTCAAATAAGCCATAAGACCTAAGCCTTACTTGCGACTACATTAAACAAGTCTTCAATGGTCTTTGAGTTGCGAATATCGTCACCCTTAATGGTAACGTCATACTCCTCATCAACCATTGCAATGATGCTAAGAGCAACAAGAGAACTCCACTCGTCAAGAGCCTTAAATTCTGTTGCAGCCGTGATTTCACTTACATCAGTATCGTCAAACTGATTTGCAAAATTCTCGATAAATTCATTTAATTTCATTATGGTACAATTTTGAATGATTATTATTGAATGTTCTAACATTTACCAACTATTTTTCTTAACCATCTGTAGTTTACACCAAAACCTATTACTTTATATATAGTCCACATAAACGTATATATTCTGGCTTTTAATGTAATGGGGAAATCTGTCTCTTTCATCAATTGATATATCTCTTGATAATAGGTTTCCCTTCTTTTATAGGCAATCACTTTTCCTACATAGAGGTCTTTTGATTTATCATAATATTTTAAATCAAAAATATTGTGATATTTCTCTTTCTTCCCCAAAATATCAAGCGTTAGAATGGTACGCAGGCATTTATCACATCGAGTACAATTCAAAAACTCATCTTTCACTTTTGCAATGTCTTCATTAAGTCCATCATTAGCAATAAGTTCTTTCCAACAAACATAGAGATATTTGTAAGTATCCTCAAAGTCTGCAATTTTTCTTGTTTTGTTTACTCTATCAAGACATGGATCACCATTTATTAACTCTGTTGTCTCAGTGGATAATGCCGGAAGTAAAAATGGCGATTGATAATGCATATCTTTATTCGAAAAACTCGTATCCCTTATATGAAACGAACTTGCATAGATGTATCTGCGAAAAAGCTTCTGCATACTCAAAACCACACTCATATTTCTAATCAATGCACACTGATTAAAATCAAAGCCTTCATAGAGTTTTGAGATATTTGATTCAACAGCTACTACCGGAATTTTCTTCGTTTTCGCATATGCGTCCACTAGTTTAAAGTCATTGTCATACGACTCTTTTACTTTATCCAAATTCTTATCTCCGTGAGCACCTACATTGAAATAGGTGAAATGAGTAAGCCTATACGATGGAGAACAATCAGTTCCAATATGGTCAATTATAGTTGAGAAGCTATCCACGCCAAGTGAGCAACCGGTAGCCACTGCTTTTGCTTGATAATTTTGATTAGACAAATGCTTACAATGAATTTTTATTTCTTTTCCACCATATATCTGAGCCAATATTGGTATTACTGTATGCACAAGATTATAATAAAGTTTTTCAGAAATTGTATCGCACTCAATATCTTGCCCCAATTTAATTGCCATCAGTAGGATACCTACAACGAAACAATCAGAAGATTCATTCGTGAGATACTGTCCATAATCTTTGGTTGTCGCATAGAATACTTCTTCCCCATTAGGATTTACTTCCGTTTTACTTTTATTATCAGACATATACGAAACTAAAAAGACCTTTCTATCCACTTCTCTAACAATCGGCTTACTTATACGAATCATATATAAATCTGTGCTTAAAATTTGAATAATTTTGCAGGATTGCCTATATAGGTTGACTCATTTTTAGGTTTTGTGAGGAGAATGCCACCCGGACCTAAGTTAACGCCTGAACCAATCCTATTATATTGCACTACAAATGACATGGCTCCAAAAAGGTTGCCATCTCCAACAGTAACACCACCAGAAATTCTTGCTCCAGGCATAAAAGCATTACAGTTACCGACAATGACTTCATGCCCGAAGCTGATATGTCCATTCATTATATTGAAATTACCCATAGATACATTGCAACTAAGATGACAATCTAAACAAAATATATTCCCTTTACCTAAACTTATTGTCTCGTCATCTGCAAACGTACAAGAAGGATGAATGATATTCGGATAATCTATCAATGGATTGGTAATACCTTCACTTATTTTCTTTAGCATTTGGGGATTGCCATTAGCAATTACGATATCTATTGGAGTTTTCCAAGAGTTTAATTCATCCATACCTCCTATGCAATCGCCATACTGAAGTTGTTTGCCTTTATCCACTCCATCATCAAAAAATCCGACAAAATTCCAATCAGGAGATTTTAGAGTCTTAAAAATCAAACAATATATTTCACGGCCAAAACCACCTGCACAATATATACCCAAATCTTTCATGACTTATTATCTGTTAATTGTGACCATTAAATTTCTCCATTGTTATCGATGTAGCAGATGAAATTCCTTCTCTCTTCAGTACAGATTTAATGGTAATAAAAATTATTTTCAAATCAGTCAGTAGCGAACAATGATCTACATACCACACATCTAATTTAAACTTTTCAGTCCAGCTAATAGCATTGCGCCCATGGCACTGCGCCCATCCTGTGATACCAGGTCTAACCTCGTGACGACGCGCTTGTTCTTCACTATATAAAGGCAGATATTCCGGCAATAAAGGTCTTGGACCAATCAATGCCATATCCCCTTTCAAAACATTAATTAATTGCGGAAGCTCATCAATACTAGTGGCACGAACAAATTTACCCACATGAGTCAATCGTTTAGCATCCGGCAATAA
>NZ_JBCNZM010000173.1:0-9590 GCF_040227615.1 Bacteroides sp. RTP31139st1_H2_RTP31139_211217
CCCTTGGATAAATCACAACTTCTGTTGTTTTTTTCGGATTCCATTCCGGATAAATGGAATTTATCTGACTGCTTCCCGGATGCGGACCAATTTGGTCAGCAGGTCTTCCAGCAGGTCGAGTTTCAGCATGTTGGCGCCGTCACTCTTGGCTACGGCGGGATTTTCGTGGGTTTCGATGAACAGTCCGTCTACACCTACGGCAACACCGGCTTTGGCTACGGTCTCGATAAGTTGCGGCATACCTCCCGTGACGCCACTGGTCTGGTTGGGCTGTTGCAGGGAGTGGGTTACATCCAGGATGACGGGGAAACCGAAGGTCTGCATTTCGGGGATGCCGCGATAGTCGATGACTAAATCCTGATAACCGAAAGTAGTTCCGCGTTCTGTCAGCATGACGTTCCTATTGCCTGCTTCCACTACTTTATCAGCCGCAAAGCGCATGGCAAGCGGAGAGAGGAACTGCCCTTTCTTGATGTTGATGGTTTTTCCGGTTTTGGCGGCGGCTACAAGCAGGTCTGTCTGCCGGCAGAGGAAGGCGGGAATTTGCAGAATATCCACATATTCGGCAGCCATGGTGGCTTCTTCGGCGGCATGAATGTCGGTCACGGTAGGTACTCCGAAAGTGTCGTGTACCTTTTGCAGTATCTTCAGCGCCTTTTCGTCACCGATACCCATAAAGGAATCCAGACGCGAACGGTTGGCTTTACGGTACGACCCTTTGAATACGTATGGGATTTGCAGTTTTTCTGTGATGGTCACGATACGTTCGGCAATGCGCATTGCCATTTCTTCTCCTTCGATGACACATGGACCTGCCAGTAGGAAGAAGTTTCCGGCAGGATTATTCTTTAATTCAATCATAGGTTGTTACTGATTAAGTATTTTCAATTGGGTATAATCAATGTTATTGCTTCATGCAGTACGCTGATGTCCAGTGGAAAATGACGGTCGAGAATACGTCCGTCCAAATCGACAGAGGCATTTTGCGCACGCAGCACTTTTACTTTTTGCGTACGGTAGGGCATCACTACCTTATGGTTCAGAATCCGCCCTTGGATAAGCATCCACAATCCCGACCATAGTTGCAGCAATTCGGGACGGTAAATGACGGAAACATCCAGCCAGCCGTTATAGGGCACTGCACTAGGCGCTTGTCCGTATCCCCACGCACTGCCTATGCAGACAGTCATGATGCGTCCGCGTATATGCTCGCCGTTTATCTTGAGATGCATGCGGTACAGCTTCCGTTCGAAGATAATGGATAGCAGTGCCATGAAGTAAGAGAGGAACTTCACTCCCCAGAAACGCTTGCACTGGTCGGTGATTTTCACGATACGGGCTCCCAGGCCTATGTTGATGGCATTGAGAAAGTAGCGTGTCAGATGCTTTTCACCGTCGTAATAATAGCAGGTACCCACGTCTATTTTCCGGCGGCGGTTGTTGATGATGCAATCCACCGCTTTCTTGTAATCCG
This sequence comes from Bacteroides sp. RTP31139st1_H2_RTP31139_211217, assembly GCF_040227615.1. Taxonomy (NCBI): domain Bacteria; kingdom Pseudomonadati; phylum Bacteroidota; class Bacteroidia; order Bacteroidales; family Bacteroidaceae; genus Bacteroides; species Bacteroides sp. RTP31139st1_H2_RTP31139_211217. Next base: position 1,475 of record NZ_JBCNZM010000173.1, read on the forward strand.
AACTCATTTCCCAATAGTCGGCAAAGTCATTTCCTATACCATTGGGGATGATGCCGATGGCTATATTCTCCTTGTCTGGTGCATTGGAAAGCATGATGCCGTTAATGACGTCATTCAGTGCGCCGTCACCGCCTACTACAACAATGGTGCGGTAGCCGTTGTTGGCGAGGATGCCTGCCAGACGCTCTACCGAACCGAACCCTTCGGACTGCACATAGTCGTAAGGCACACCTTTGCTGTCTATGTATTCTTTGATTTCTTTCCACCGTTTCTGCACTTTCCGTGTTCCGGCTTTGGGGTTGTATATCACTCCCAACTTTTCGGGTTCTGCACTCATGATTCTATTTACAATTTGACTATTTACTATTTACGATTTAAATCACCCGGTCACTTTATCATTTCATCATCCTTCCAACTTCTTCTTTACAAAAGCTATCTTTTCTTCCATCGGCCACCGGGCATTCATCCAATGGATGGTAAATCCACGCCGTTCCATACCGCGGAACCAGGTCATCTGGCGTTTGGCAAACTGGTGGATGGCTGTTTCCAGTTGCGTGAACATCTCTTCATAGGTCAACTTGCCGATGACATAAAGTGTCAGATACTTGTATTCCAGTCCGTAATAGATGAGGTCATCCGGTTGGATGCCTTGCTCTATCAGACGTCGCACTTCGTCTATCATTCCTTCTTCCAGGCGCTGGTGCAGGCGGCGGGTGATTTTCTCCCGACGCAATTCCCGGTCGATGTCCACACCTATGATGAGACTGTTCATCTGGGGGAAGGAACGTTCGTCTACTGGGGTATGGGCATAATACTCTTCGATTTCGATGGCTCGTATGGCACGTTTGGCTGTGTCCACGTCCGTGGTATTGTGCAGGCTTTTGTAACCTTTCAGTATGTCGGTCAGTTCTTCCAGCGATTTGTCTGCCAGACGGGTGCGCAACTCGGGATTCTCGGGTACGGGCAGTAGACGGTAGCCTTTCAGTACTGATTCGAGATACATTCCGGTTCCTCCACATACAACGGGCAGGCAACCTTTTTGTTTAATAGTCTCGTAAGCATTCAAGAAATCACGCTGATACTCGAAAACATTGTACTTATAGCCCGGGGCGGCTATGTCGATGAGGTGATGGGGAATCTGTTTCCCGTCGACGGTATAGTCAGCAAGGTCTTTGCCGGTGCCTAGGTCCATCCCCCGGTAGATTTGCCGTGAATCGGCACTGATGATTTCCGTATGGAGTTCGGCGGCCAAGGCGGCTGCAAATGGAGTCTTTCCTGAAGCGGTAGGCCCTAATATGGCGATTAAATCATAGTCTGGCATATATAAGTTCTTGTTAATCTCACTACAAAGATAGTGCAAACCGAATGCAGAATAAAATGAACTCGTTCATTTTTTATGCTGAGGTGCAGCTTATCTTCGTGTTAGTGCAAAGATAATGCAAACTGGGAGTATAATGGAAAGAACTTGCTCATTTTTTTACGTGATGCTATACCTTCTTTTCTACTTTGAAGCAGAAAAAGTGAAAAAGGACGTGAAAACGAGCATTAATCTTATTAAAATGTGTTATGAAACATGCTTTTTTTCTTGGAAAGTTTGTCAATGTCCCAAAAGTCCGTACATTTGCAATGTGTTTTTCATAGTATTAGATTTAAGGTTAACAAAGGTTGGAGTACAGCGGTACTCCTTTTTTTATGCCCTAAACTGAACTTTGGCACTTTTTTTCTATATTTTTGCACTATATATTGAATGAACAAACATATTCACCTCTTATGAAGCTCTGTATATAGCTACGCTCAACGAATAGCCCTGCTTGATAAAGCTATTCAGCTATCTGGCAAACGATGACCCGTTTGCCACAGAGATTGTGTATCCTTTTATTCATGAATTTGCAGGATGGCATGCTGTACTTGTACAGTGTGTTGTTTTGTGCTATTTTATTGTTGAGCAATGCATTATACATATAAACAGATATGGCTTATCAACTTTCCGGTAATGATGAGCATTTTGATGGAGCAGCTGATAAATATAACCGATGCTGTTTTCTTAGGTCACGTTGGCGAGGTGGAATTGGGAGCATCTGCCATTGCGGGGATTTATTATTTGGCGGTCTACATGCTTGGGTTTGGGTTTAGTATCGGATTGCAGGTGATGATTGCCCGAAGGAATGGAGAATGTGACTATGGTAAGGCTGGGAAGATATTCTTTCAAGGTTTCTTCTTTTTATCGGGATTGGCCATTTTGCTTTGTCTGCTGATGCAGGCAAGTTCTCCTTTCATATTGGGAAGGTTGATTTCCTCGCCGGAGATTTATCGGGCTGTAATTCAATATCTGGACTGGCGCAGTTTCGGTTTGCTGTTTTCGTTTCCGTTTTTGGTTATCCGTTCTTTTCTTGTGGGAATAACATGCACTCGGGCATTATCGTGGGCTGCTGCCGTTGCAGTAGTGATTAATATTCCTTTGAATTATATTCTGATAATTGTTGGAGGACTGGGAATATCGGGAGCTGCCATTGCTTCTTCTCTGGCAGAGATGGGTTCTTTGGTGATGCTTCTTTTCTATGTATGGCTGAAAATAGATAAAGGGAAATATGGATTGAAACCGGTATATGACGGAAAGCTGTTGGTGGATGTGCTGAGCTTGTCGGTATGGAGCATGCTTCATGCCTTTATCAGCGTGGCTCCGTGGTTCTTGTTTTTTGTGGCGGTGGAACATTTGGGTAAAACGGAATTAGCCATTTCCAATATTACGCGAAGTGTATCTGCTGTCTTTTTTGTAATAGTCAATTCTTTTGCGGTCACTACGGGTTCGCTGGTCAGTAATGCGATTGGGGCTGGAGAAAGGAGGGCTGTTTTCATTATCTGCCGTAAGATACTGAGGTTGGGCTATTCTGCTGGATTTCCACTGATAGGGGTAGCTGTATGTTATAATCGCTTGATAATAGGAATCTATACAGATAACGAACTGTTAACAGAGCAGGCTTTCATCCCTTTTGTTGTGACGTTGCTGAATTATACCTTTGCCTTGCCAGGCTATGTATATCTCAACGCAGTTGGAGGGACCGGTAAAACCCGGATTACTTTTCTTTTCCAAGTGACTACCACTGTCGTGTATCTGGGGTATCTTTATTGGTTAAGCGCTTGCACTCATGCATCCTTGGCTATTTACTTAACGGCAGAATACCTTTTTGTGATTTTGCTGGCACTGCAATCGGTTTTCTATTTAAGAAGTAAACAATATTAGAAACATATCGAATTATGATGACTAAAATATATCCGCGTACGGGAGATAAGCAAACCGTATATCTTAATGCTGTTGTAAAGGATCCTCGAATAGAGGTTGGTGACTATACTATTTATAATGATTTTGTAGCTGACCCTTTGTTGTTCGAGAAAAACAATGTGCTGTATCATTACCCCATCCATCAGGAGAGGCTGGTTATTGGTAAATTCTGTTCCATTGCTTGCGGTACGAAATTTCTGTTCAACTGTGCCAATCATACGTTGAAATCTCTGTCTACTTATACATTTCCTTTATTTTACGAAGAGTGGGGATTGAAGAAATCGGACATAACGGATGCATGGGATGACAAAGGAGATATTATAATAGGTAATGATGTTTGGATTGGTTATGAAGCGGTGATAATGGCTGGTGTTCATATAGGAGATGGGGCGATTATTGGTGCACGTGCTGTTGTGACTAAAGATGTTCCCCCTTATACAATTGTAGGGGGAACTCCTGCCAAAGAAATCAGGAAACGTTTTGATGAGGATGTGGTGAAGAAATTATTGCGGCTGCAATGGTGGGATTGGTCGATTGATGAGATACGCTGTTACTTGCCGCATCTTGTACAAGGCTGTTGGGATAGATTTCCTTAATAATCCATCATCAGTGAGTTGCCGGTCTTGCCTCGTGAAATGTCAAGGTTAGGCGGTGCATAGCTCTGGTTACAGCTACATAAAGCATACTCTTGTCAATCTCCGAACGGTAATTTCTCTCATCCGTCTGTGGAATAATGACTTCGTCAAACTCGAGCCCTTTTGCCATGTGGGCAGAGGTGATGACGATGCCTTGCACAAATGCGGAGCTTTGACTTGATAGGAAGCTGATATCATTGGCATATGATTTCAGCATATCTGCCATCTTCCTGGCTTGCTGCTCCGTCTTGCATATGATGCCAAGAGACTTATATCCGGATTTCCGGTAAGTGGAGATTAGCCCCATAATGCCGGACAGTTCTTCTACGGCACTGCCGAACTGCAGGATTTGTGGCTTTTCTCCATGCCGGGCAACCGGTTCCAGCTCTGCGTTAGGATGAATCTTTTGCGCAAAATCCGTAATCTCGAAGGTGGAACGATAACTCTTACACAATTTCATGATTTCACTTGCAGTAAGTGACTTTTGGATAGTTTCTGCTGTGGATGAACCATAAGGATTCACGGACTGTCCTGCATCGCCCAACACGGTTTTCCGGCATGGAAAGAGTTTCTGTATTACCTTGTACTGTATGGGCGAATAGTCCTGCATCTCATCTATCAACAGATGTTTGACTCTGAATGGCTGGTTCCCGTTTCCCTCCAATGCCAAGTGTAGGTATGCCAGCGGTGCCAAGTCTGAGTATTCGAGTGTATGTCCCTTTCGCATTTTGAACATTCCGGGATTATTTGTCCATTTAAAGAAATCTTTGTAGACTTGAATGTCGTTATTGCCTGCAAACATTAGTCTGATTTCTTTTTTCAAAAGGTTTCTGCCGGTGGTGGTTACCGTAAAGGTGTATTGTATTTTCAACATATCCAGCATATAATCAGCCATAGCATCAAATCGTCGGCGTATGGGATAACGGTTGAAACGTAGGTACTGTTCTTCGATAAACGGGGCAGGTATGGTGATGTATTTGGTCAGCTTCACGTCTGCTGCCTTGAAGTAGGTGTTCTCTATGTGGAGGATAAACTTGTCAAGCTCTGAAATGAAGCCGAAAGAGGCTTTATAGGCTATTCTGTTGATGAGGCTTGAGGATGGCTTTTCTAACAGTTCATTCACTAGCCCGAAGTATGTTTGGTACTTATATTTGTGTTCCAACACTCCGGAGAGTATTTGTTCCATACTGGTTTCGGGCACGGTTTCTTCCCCAAGTTCGGGGAGGACGTTGGAGATATAATCGGAAAACACTTTGTTGGGGGAGATAATCAGAATATCTTTTGATGAGATGCTGTCTCTGAAGGTATAGAGCAGGTAGGCTATGCGGTGCAGGGCTATGGATGTTTTTCCAGAGCCGGCCACTCCTTGAATAATAAGCGTGCGGATATCTTCGTTGCGGATAATCCGGTTCTGTTCCCGTTGGATGGTGGCAACGATATTTTTCATCTTGTCATCTGCATTGGAACTTAACTCTTTTTGCAGAATGTCGTCATGGACGGTCAGGGCACTTTCAATCATAAATTCCATTTTGCCGCCCCGAATTCTGTATTGGCGTTTTAGGGAAATTACTCCTTTAATCTCTCCCGATGGAGACCGATAGCCTGCTTCTCCTAATTCATGGTCATAGAACATGCTCGAAACGGGTGCTCGCCAGTCATGGATAAGGGTAGCTCGACTTTCCGGGTCATAGAAGGTATGGATACCTATATAGATAGGCATCACTTTGCTGTTTTCTTTCTTTTCCAAAAAATCAATTCGTCCGAAGTAAGGAATGGCAAGTATCTTGGTGAGCCGCTTATGCTTGTTGATTACACTTTCCCCCAAGGCAAAATGGTTCAGGATGCTTTCGCGCATGGAGCGTATCTCGTGTGGGTCGATGTCTTTGTTGAACCAGATATAGTCTTTGTATTCTGCCAAGGTGTCGACGTGGTCTTTCACGGATGCGTCGGTATTACCGATAACCTTTTTCAGAAAACTGATTATTTGCTTTAAATATTCTTTCTCTTGTTTCTCTGTTTGATTGAATGCCATAATTAGTTGTTGCTAAAAGATAAGACAGTGTGCAAAATTAGTGTATTGTATCAAGAAGGGAAATGGCTATTTATAGCTATATACTGGGAAGTTTTATATCTTTGCACATTCAAAAAAGTGGAGGTAAATGGACATTCATGAGCTTGCAAGGCAGAATCAGCAATCTGCATGGAAAGTATTGGAAGATACCTGTATTATTGAAGCATGGGAGCGCATTGGAGCAACCGTTCATTTGGTGGGCTCACTCCGTACCGGGCTGTTGGCGAAAAGTAGGGATATAGATATCCATATTTATACCGATAGGTTGGATGTAGGAGAGAGCTTTTAGGTCATCCGGGAACTTGCGGAACGGTTGCCTTTGCAGGAAATACAATATAGGAACCTTATCCATACGGAGGAAGAGTGCATGGAGTGGCATGCTTTATATAAGGATAGAGAACAGAATACTTGGAAGTTTGATATGATTCACATCCGGAAAGGTTCCAGGTATGATGGTGTTGTAGAAAAGGTGACTGCCGCTATTGCGGAGCGCCTTACTCCTGAAATTAGGAAAACGATATTGCAAATCAAATTCGATGTGCCGGATGGTGTAACGATTCCAGGTATAGAGATTTATCATGCTGTCTTTACGGGAGGTGTCCGCACTTATAAGGAGCTTGAAGAGTGGCGCAAAACAAATCAGTTGGCGGACAGTCTCGGTTGGCTTCCGTAATCTTAGAGGTAGATACCAAGATTTTCTACTATATGGATGGCTTCCATTATATTGTTGGCATCTAACTTGCTTAGGATGTTTTTCCGGTGATTGTTCACAGTATAGATGCTCACTCCCAGCTGGTGAGCGATTTCCTTGCTTAGAAAACCTTGTCGGATGAGTCGTAATATTTCTTTCTCCCGGTTGGATAATTGTTTGTCAGGAGAAACAGTGCATGTTGGAAGCATCTCTCCCGTTTTTCTGTTCACCACCGTCCGTTTGATTCTTTCGATAGGGGTCTGGTCGGGAAGTATGTCCATTACTCCCATGATTATCCAGGCTTTACCATTCCGGTCTGTTTCTATGACTTGTTGCCGGCTACTTACATTGATATACTGTTGCCGTGCATTCAACATACGGAATTGAAATATTTGCCGGTAGTCATTTCTTTCTTCCGGTGGGAGTGAGTAGATGAACTGTCCATGCTCGATTTGGCATTCCGTGAGTTGCATTCTGTCATCAGGGTGTATTCTCTCTTCCAGTAAATCGCCTTGTTGCCTGATTGTCTTTATCCAAGTGGGATTGTATCCGAAAAGATGGGCAAAACTGTCGGATGCAAAATCGTATCTCTCTTTAAATACGTCAACTGTAAAAATACAGCTCTGACTCATTTGTGAGAACGCTTGCACGGATATTCTTTTCTTGTTCCATAAATCATAGTCCACATCGGGACCGCTAATCTGCTGTCTTGCCCATAATTCTTTGGGAGTTGTCTTGTTGGTAGTCATGGAACAAAGATAACTGATAATTTTCTTTTGAGCTTTATCTTTTACGGGATAATATTATTTCTAAGAATATGTTGTAGGGTTGGATTAAGTGGCTACCCTTGTAGGCCGTGTCATTGGGGACGCCGTGAATGAAAAGCAAACGAGTAATAAATTCAATATGTGATAAGATGAAAGATATACCGGCAGACAGCTTAATAAAGAATTATTTTCCTGTAGATTATATAGATTCTTTTTCTAAAGTGATGGTCACTGGGCAGGCTTTGACACCGGAAGATTTTCGCAATCTTGCCTTCAGCCGATTTCCTAAGTGGATTGGTTGGCTCATGAATTTCAGGAATGCGATTGTAAAGCCATTAGGACTGGATACAGCAACCAGATTTACAGATATGGTCTTGGATAAAAATCTGCATGAAGAAATTCTCGGAATGCCGGATAAGCATCTTGATTTCCATGTGTCCATGTGGTGCGGGGAATATCACGAAGGAAAACAAGAACTTCGGATTACTACTGTTGTGAAGTACAATAATTGGCTGGGAAGGGCATATTTCTTTATTATCAGACCTTTTCATGGGATAATAGTAAAGTCTATCTTAAAGCATGTTGCTGGGGATAGGGGTAAGCATTCGGCAAACTACAGGTATTAAACTTTTATATACAACAATAGCGACTGTCACTATGAACCTAATAGTA
>NZ_JBCNZM010000174.1:0-9649 GCF_040227615.1 Bacteroides sp. RTP31139st1_H2_RTP31139_211217
AGCGATTACTAATTTACAAAGAAAATTCGACAAACTGTTATTTTTCTATCTATTTATTTGGGTGGGAAACTTTAGTTATGTACCTTTGTCGGCAAATAAAGATATTCTCGTCAAACAAATATAAATAATATAAACATGGAAAAAAACAGAAAAAAACAAATCGTAGTTTTGAGTATAGCTTTAGTTTGCATTTTCATCTTGGTATTTTCATTGTTCCATAAATCAGCGACAAAAGATAGCGCAAATCCTCCTTTAACAAATGTTTTGACTGATAGCATTTCTCAAATTGTCTCAGCTTGTCCTGGCGAAATTGGTGTGGCGGTTATTGTTAATAACAGAGATACGGTTAAGGTCAATAATAAGAGTGTTTATCCTATGATGAGTGTGTTTAAGGTTCATCAGGCATTAGCTCTTTGTAATGACTTTGACAATAAAGGAATTTCACTTGATACCTTAGTAAATATAAATAGGGATAAACTTGACCCAAAGACTTGGAGTCCTATGCTGAAAGATTATTCAGGGCCAGTCATATCATTGACAGTGAGAGATTTGCTGCGTTATACTCTTACTCAGAGTGACAACAATGCAAGCAACCTTATGTTTAAGGATATGGTTAATGTCGCTCAAACAGATAGTTTTATAGCCACATTCATTCCTCGTTCAAGTTTTCAGATAGCTTATACGGAAGAGGAAATGTCGGCTGACCATAACAAGGCTTACTCTAACTATACATCTCCTCTTGGTGCTGCAATGTTGATGAATCGTTTGTTTACTGAAGGTCTTATCGATGATGAGAAACAAAGTTTCATTAAGAATACGTTAAAAGAATGCAAAACAGGTGTAGATAGGATAGCAGCTCCACTTCTTGATAAAGAAGGGGTTGTTATAGCGCATAAGACAGGTTCAGGTTCTGTTAATGAAAATGGTGTTCTTGCAGCTCACAATGATGTTGCCTATATATGTCTGCCTAATAATATCAGTTATACCTTAGCGGTATTTGTTAAGGATTTCAAGGGAAATGAATCACAAGCGTCACAATATGTTGCGCATATATCAGCTGTAGTATATTCTTTATTAATGCAAACTTCAGTAAAATCTTAAACTGCACTTGCTTTGATAATTAATGATAAACAATCTAAAAGCACTCTAATCGTTATCGGAGTGCTTTTAGATTACTAATCAAATTGCTTCTATTATAATTTGAATCCTCTACTTTTTCTTTCTTCCTGTTGCGGCACTCTTGCTCCATATCTAAGCCTGTGCCATTGCTCCCTGAACCAGTCGGCAATCGGCTTCCTGTTTATTGTCAGGTTCAGCCTGCTTTCATCGTCAGGGTCATTTTCCACCCTTAAAATATCATCCTTTATATCAAAGTTCCGCCTGTGTTGCTCGGAATAGATTTTACCGCTACATTTCAGGGCTTCTTTTTTGACTATAAGACTTTCAGTCATTTCTTTAGAGAATCCCAGCATGGCACAAAACTTTTCCATGCGCAGCATTTCCCTGAACATCGGAAACCACCTGAAAGCCTTGTCTATGATTCTGGCGAGCCGTGACAGTTCTTTTTCTTTCATGTCAAGTTCCTGCCTGTGCATTTCTCTGAGATTGTGGATTTGCGTATCATGCTGTTTCTGCATCTGCTGTACTTGGCTCTGCAATTTTTCAATATTGGTGTTCCGTTTTGAAACCTCGTCTTGCAGTTTTTCGTTGGCACGTTCCAGTTCTTTCAGTTTTCCACTCCCGAAAAGAGAAGCAACTCCACTAGTTATGGCTGTCGCTGCCGTGGTGGCTGTCTTCTTTAACTTGTCAGTGCGTATTTCTGATTTCACCTGTTTCAGTTCCTGCTCGGCAAGATTTATCTGTTCTTCTTTGTGCCGTTTGGCTGCATCCATGCGTTGCAGTTCAGCTTTCTGCTTCTCAATGATAAAGTCGTTCCGTTCCAGATGCTCCTTACCAGTGACAGCCTTTGACTGCCCGCGTTCCATCAGCAGGATGTCGGATGCAAGGGTCTGCATCTGCATCATGTCATCGTCATTGAGCTTTCGGCTCTTTCCTGTTTCGTGGTTCATCCAGTCGAAAACGATATGGGCATGATAGTTCGGCTTGAACCATCTGTCCCCGACTTTGAAGCTTTCCCTGTCTTCCGCTTCCGGCTGACCGTTCAGCCAATGCCCTTCATCCTTGTGCAGGAAGATTTGCAGCGGTGTGATTCCCCAGCGTCTTTGACACTCCTCACCGAATTTACGCACGTCTGCCAGTGTGGTGTCCGACCTGACAAGCAGCACTCCTTCACGTATGGGGGAGCATCCCGCAATCTTGACTATTTTACCGTTCTTGCCTTTGCGTTCACGCTCCTTTTCCTGCATGGCACGTCCGGTCTTTTCCTTTACCATCTGTCTGATATTGTCATAATGCATCCGCAAATCCGGACTGCCGAAGTCGGGATTTATCCACTGCTCATTATCGGTGGAGAGTTCTGGAACCACATAGGTTCTGGACTCTCCGATGTGGCGCATGTATTCGGCAGTCCTCCTGTTGTGAGCCTCACTCGATGCGATATTGCAGGGCTTGATATGTATGCTTGATTTTGTTGCCATAGATACTTGTTTTTTGGGTTTGTACTTTATTGTTTGCTTTTCCGCTGTCCGTAAACGCATGGGGTTCTTAGGGGTGCAACCCATAAGCGGAGATTGCAAAGAGAGGGTCACTCTTTGCTCTGGGTTCTCAGGGGAGAAACGCCCTGAGTGGGTCATTAGGGTAAAACCCTAATCCCCTCGGGAGAGCCCACAACTACGTAAGCGGAGCGTGTAGTTATAGTGGGCTATATCAATGGCAAGCCATTGTCTGCAAACTCCAGCCTACGGCTTCCGCTCTCCTCCGTCAGGGAGGTTTTTCATCATCGTTGCCGATTGGAGATGCACCGACCAGCACAAGGTCTAAATCGTCTATCAGTTTTTGCAGGACGGGATTCTTCTCTATCATCCGCTGGAGGATTCTCTCAGCCTCGACCAAGTGGTTGGCTGTACTCATCACCTTGCCCTCCCGTATCTGAAAGATAATCCAATCGGCTATGTCGATATGGGCTTCTTTTTGTTTCGGGGTGGCATTCCTTTCGATGATGTCCGAAACCACCACCTTACAAAAGTACATGCTCTCGGCTCGCTGTTTCCACTCGGCATAAGCATCGGCATCGGGAAAGAGAAGCACGGTTCGCCCTGACAGTACACGGAGTTTCTCTTCTCTCATCTGACTCTTACCACCCGTAGCCAGCCATACATAATCGGGGAAGATAGCAGAACCGATAACGGCACTCTTCTCGGATTCCACCAAGACCACCACCTTGTCGGGATGCGTTTTCAACAAGTGTTCCCCGAAAAGGCATTGGGATAGTTGCCAATCCTCTGCCAACACACGCTGCTTTTTCAATATGCTGTGTATCCAGTTCACTGCCGATGTCTGTCCTCCCTTGATACGGTGTCCGTCTTCGGGATTGTACTGCATCACCTTTCCCGTGCGTACCTTGCCCGTCCTGTCTATCTGCCAAAAGATAACAGAGCCGTCACGGGTAGCCCCCAAACGGTATTCCTCCAACAACCGCTTCAACACCTCTTTCGCCTTGTCGCCATAGTAGGAAGTAAGGAGTGTGAAGAGGAAACGGAAGAAATTGCTACGCTCGCTTTGCGACTTCTCCACATAGTGAGGGGGAATATAGCCGATGGCTGTCGGCTTACTTTGCTGCTTCACTTTCTTCTGCTCTGCTCTTTGCCTGTCAAAAGAGAAATCATTGGTAGTTCTGTGTTCAGGATGCTCTTGAAAATACTCTTTCGGAGTGTAGTGATACCCACAACCGCTTTCGTGGTTACATCTGCCGACCGATGGATGCAACGGCACATTATTTTCGTCCACGTAATAGACGAAAGAATGCCTGTCTCCGCATTTGGGGCAGGTATGCCGTGTTGCCGTTCCTTTATACTTCTGTAATGAATAATTGCCCATAGCTTAGTCCGTTTTTGATGGTTGATTGTCGGCTGTCCCATCCTGTCCCATTGTCCCACACTCTAAGGGTTGGGACAGTGGGACACTTGGGACACCTGCGTTTTTACTCTCTTTGCTGCGCTGGATGATACGGTTTACGGTGGACTTGCCACAATTCACCTGTGAGGCTATCTCCCTGACGGACTTGCCCGATTGGGAGAGTTGCAGAATTTGGCAATCCCTTTGGCTTGATTCATTGTCGCCCAATTTTTTCAAGTGTTCCTTTTCCGTGGAATAGCCCCTGAACACGAACTGCAAGAAAGCATCCACCTTGTCAATCTCGTAAACGATTACATTATCCGCATCATGAGAGAACGTGCCATAGCGCACTTTAAGCTGCTTCACATAGCGAAGCCCTCCGTCTTGGGCACTTTTTCCAATGGTGAACACGCTGTCAAAGAAATTGTAGAGCCGTTTGCTTCCGGCAAGGTCGTTGGATGTGATGGGACAATCCAAAGAGCGTTTGGGCGTATGTGCCAGGACAAGGATAGAGAGCGCATATCTCTTTTTGAGATTGTTCAGCTGAATCATCAGCCGTCCTGCGGCATCGCCTTTCTCCATGGCGCAACACAGGTAGGTAAGATTGTCAATGATGAAAATCTTGCAGTCGGTCTGCACAGCCATCTGTTCAATGCCGCCTATGATAGCTTCCTCAAAGTTGGCATCCAAAAGCTGGTTGCAGTCAATAGACACCCGATAGATTTTGTCGGGAAAGGTGTAGAGCTCTCCATGCTCGTTGGTATAGCGGAGCTGGAACTGCTTTTCGGACAGTTCAAAGTCCAGATACAGCACATTGTCGGTTCGGGCGATGCGGTCGGCTATCTGCACGGCAAGGATGGACTTGCCCACGTTGGAATCGGCAAACAAGCAGGAGAGTTCCCCCTCGTACCAAAAGCTGTCCCACAGCGCACGGGGCGTAGGCAATAACGATGCTTCAAGAATGGTTTGGTTTGCCGTCTTGATATTCATCATGCCTACACTGTCGGGCATACCGTTATGCGCTTGGGATGCTTTTGTGAGGTCGCCACGTATCAGGTTGATATAGTTCTTATCCTCTTCCATATCATTCACCAGTTACGTGGGTTGGGCTTGCGACGGTGGGAAGAGGATAAGGACTTGTTCAGTTCCTCGTCTGACAACGGTATGGGATTCTTTCGGGCGGTTTCCAGCCACTTGTCCAGTTCGTCACGGTAAAGGCAATAGCGTTTGCCGGGCTTGGTGGCAGGGATTGTCCCTTCTGACAGTTTCATGTAGAGCGTACCCTTAGGGATACCTAAATACTCTGCTGCCTCGTCCACAGACATGGGCACGTGGGTGTCCACCGTTTTGGCATTGTTCACACTGCGCTGCTCGGCGAGCAGGCTTTTCAGGCTCATCACTTCGTCTCGAAGCTGAGCGACAACCTCGGGGAGGTCGTTGAAGGTAAGAATTGATTTTTCCATTCGCGTACTCGTCTCTTTTGTAAGACTTGGCGCAAAGGACTGAAATGATATATCCGTGAATATCTCCACGACACGTCATTGCAAAATAATTCCCGAATAATTAAGCCCAGCCATAAATGACGGGTAAAATTACTCGGGAAACGATGTAAAACAGGCGGTTATGAGTTACCGGATGGTTGTCGTTGGTGTCGTGATTATCCTAATTCCGCACATAATCCTCGGGATAGTGGAAATCAAGTTTGCCGTTTTCGGGTTCATCAATGGGAATTTCCGTCTTTAACGGCTCTACCTTGAAATTCTTGATGGTTGATAAGTCTGTATCAGCAAACGATTTCGGGAAAAGGGCTTTGATGAACTTGGCACGGTTATCCCCATTGTAGTATCTCTTGTACAGGAAACGCTCAGAGATATTCCATACGAAGTGACGGAGTGGAATGTTGTTGATGTCTTTGGTAAACGGTCTTTGTATGGGCTTCGGGGTATAAGTGTTAAGATTCATCCATTTGTCCACCTCAGTACAGATGTGGTTCACGGTTTCTTGGTCGGCAATGCGAGGCAGGTAATAATGGCAATACTCCATGACCATGCGGATGCGCTCTTCCTTTTCCCGTTGCTCTCTGCTTGCGTAATTGGCACGGTTCTTTTCGTGAAGATCCGGGGCGATAGTAAGCTCTATCGGTTGTGTTTGGATAAGTGTCTCTTCTTTTGTCGGGGATGATTCGGGTACAGGCTCAGGGACTGATGTAGGTCCAGGCACAGATGTGGCTTCTTCAAGTGTATTTTGTGACAGTTCTTCCTGCACCTCTATGGCTTCGGCAATCGTTTCTTTCTTGCCGAACTTGATTTTGTAGATTTCGTATGTATCAAAGATAAGTGTCTGAAAGGAGAGATAGAGCAACCATCCCAACAGGTTACAGCATACGAATACTATCCACCTGACAAAGTTGTCTTGGTTGAAGCTGTCCGCTATTACCAGCGTGGCAATGGAAGATATTAGGACGATGGCGAAGCCGACAAAGCCCAAGATGATGTATTTGTCCTTGATTGATGATTCCATATTTCGTTGAGAGATTGAATGTTCCTGTATTATTTTGTGCAAAGTTAATGCTATTTTTCCCAATTACTGCCCGTTATTTGCGGTTAGAACGGTCTTTTTCAATGTATTTCACGAAATGTCATCATATCATACTCTGTTTCATACTCTGAGGGGCTTATAAATGGTGGCATCAAGCCAAAAACATAGAGGGGCGATTATAGCCTTGTAGCCATAACCGCCCCTCTGAATACCTGTCAATGTGAGACATTTATGCCTCCTTGCGCTTCAAGGTTATCTTGTCCACCACCTGACACATCTGCTGCGCTGCTATCTTGGAATAGATTTGTGTGGTGGTAATGTTCTTATGTCCGAGATAGGCTTGGATGACAGCCATGTCCGTTCCCATTTCCACGTGCAGGCTTCCGAAGCTGTGGCGGGTACAGTGAAAGGTGATTTTCTTGGTTATCCCTGCTGCCGTGAGCCACCGTTGGAGTGGTCCTTGCAGCATCTTGTCCTTGAAATCCTCAAAGATAAGTCCCTCGCCCCGTTCTCCCAGCAGTCCATAGGCTTCATCACTGATGGGGTTATGCACTATTTCTTTGGTTTTCTGCATACGGGTGGTAACGAACATCCTGCCGTTGGTGTATGGTTGTATCTGCTGCCACGTGAGCTGTCTGATGTCGCTCTTTCTCAGTCCCGTAAGACAGGCGAAAAGAAAAGCTTTTTTCAAGACCTCCTCCTCACAGGGTGTTTCGGCAAGCCGTATCAGTTCCTCTTGGCTCAAATGCTCCCTGATGGTGGGAATGCACTCGATGCGGTCTAAGAAGCCGTTTGGGTTCTCCTTTATCTTCCTGTCACGGTAGGCGGTGTGCAGCACGGCACGGAAAGTTGACCAATAGCCTGCTGCGGAGTTGATGTGCAGCTTTTGGTTGGTGTGGATGGATTGGGGTGCATCAAGCAGGTATTCCATGAACTTGCGGCACAAATCCACATCCACCTCCTCAAAGGTGCATTTGCCGTTCACGAACCGCTGGAAATGCTTGTATACGTGCTGCCACTTGATATTCTTGCGGTCAGCCAGTCCTTTGAAATAGGCAAGGAAATCGCCCTTCATCTTGGTCTTGTCAAAAAAGCCGTTGTTTTCATTGAAAATGGCTTCGTAGCGCTGGTTGCGCAGGATGACCGCTTTCTTCATCATGCGTGCGTTGAAGTCCCGTTCCTGCTGGTTTGCAGGTTTGGCGAAGATGTAAATTCCTAAGGCTTCACGTGTAATCACTCTCATGGTGACATTGTCACGGTAGCCGGGATAGTAGTCAAGGCATAGTGAATACTGTGTCCCGTTCTTAATCTTGCGCTTACGCAAGGTAACTGTTTTGCATTTACTCATAATAATTATGTTTTAATTGGTTGTATACATTTTGGAGTTGTATCCATGTTTCCGATGGCAAAGGAACAACGTGAAATATCCGTGAATACCTCCACGATACATCATTTTGAAATAATTTTCGATAATCCCGATTTTTCACGGTTATTTGTTCCTTTCAGCCATGACACGCTCCACATCTGAGCGCAAAAGCAGGTTTTTCACACCCACCTTTATCTTTTCGATGTGCTTCACCTTGACGATATGGCAGATGTTGGCTGACGAAAGACCATAGATTTGCTGCACCTGCTCAACGGTATAGTAGCGTTCATCGTTCACAAGGTCAGTTCTGCGGAGTTCGTTCAAATGTGATTTGGAGTAATAGGTACGCCCGTACTCTCTTTTAGTGGGTATCTTATGGCGATAGGTGTAGGCACGGAGTGCGGTCGGCTTCATGCCGAACAGTTCCTCCACCTCCTCGGTCAGTAGCCAGTCGGTAATTTCGCTAATATCAACTGCCACACCGAAAAACTCGTCAATATGCTTCTTGCTGTAATAGTTCTTTCCTGCGATACGGCAGATGGGGATATGGTTACGCTTGGCGGAAGTGTAAAGCCATGACTGCTTTACCTTAAAAAGGGACATCACCTCCTCGCCCGAATAGAAGTCCAACACTTCTTCGCTTTCCTTTTCCCTTTTTTCTCTTTTGGCAGGTAAGGAAGATGAAGATGATTTCCTTGGTGTGGAGGTGTTGCCGGGCAGGATGCGGTGATAGGGATTGCCCTCCAACATCTGCTCGATGTCGGCTCTGCGGATGAATGCCATGCGGTTGCTGATGCGTGAGGCTTTCAGCTTGCCGATGGCTACAAGTTTGTAAATGTACTGTCGGGAACAGCCCATGAGGATGGCTGCTTTGGAAAAGGTGAGATACTCCTGATGCTGTATCTCCATCAAGGGTTGGGCGACTTTGAAGAGGTTGTTCTTCTGCATCACTCTGGCTCGTTTGGCTTCTGCCTGACAAGCCTCACTGCAATATCTTTGCATACCGCTTCGGGTTACAAAGGACTTGCCGCAAAAACTGCATTTTCTGGTTGCTTTCATACCGTTTTATCGTTTAATGGTTCATTTCTTCAATCCTATATCTCTGAAATGGTAAACGGATGTGAACGGAAGTCAACCATTGTCGCTTTTCTACACAGTGTGACTGTTTCCGCATATCGGGGCGGTTATTGTCGCTTGTCGTAAACGGTTGTAAACCCTTGTCAACTGTCTGCACGGTGTGACAAAAAACAAGCCCCGCAAATTCTCCACGTCAGAAATACGTCTCAAAAATATGTGGAAATTTGGGAAGCGACAAATGGCAACCGAAAAGTGTTAAATTTTAGAATATGCTGGTAATTAAAGATTTACACTCGGATATTTCTGATTAGTTTTGGTTGTTCTATGGTTATAAATACATAATTAGAAAGTAAAATCCGTCTGGCGTTGAATTTCCCATAACACGTCACTTAAAGTGGCGTCCTGCACATTTACAGTAACTGTTGTCTGGGCAAACGCCGTATTGGCGGCCTGCACAAAGCCAATCATAATAAAACTGAAAAACAGGAATGTAATCCACATACGTTTACTACCTTCCCAAAACCTGGTGTAGCTCTGTTCCTTAGTCATAATTAAATTATTAAATGGTTATTTATAGAACTAAAGTTTCCCACCCAAATAAATAGATAGAAAAATAACAGTTTGTCGAATTTTCTTTGTAAATTAGTAATCGCT
>NZ_JBCNZM010000175.1:0-9559 GCF_040227615.1 Bacteroides sp. RTP31139st1_H2_RTP31139_211217
AGCATCGGTTTGCTGCTCCAATAGGATTGAAAGACGTAATAGCTCTCTTTCGGGGTGCCGTCTCGTTGCACCACCCCCTTCTGATTGACGTAAGGGATGGGATTGTCCGGGCGCAGCGGAGTGGAGAAGTCCTTGAAAGTCCAGAAGAGGCTCCCCGTAAGCCGGGGCATGGTCTCTTGTTCTTTCAGGTGCCAGTCGAAGAGGCGGATGATATAACTTTCGCTCCAGTCGCCGTTGCGGTCTGCGGCTTCGATGTCGAAGTTATCTATTCCTTTTCTGCCCGTCTCCTTGTTCACTTCCATATGGCGCCCGGCATGGCTGTCGCCTCCCCATTCGGCATGGAGGAAACGGGTGGTGGCGTTTATTCCGGCCGTCTCCATCTCGCGGTAGTTGCGGAAGCGGCGGCCATACCAGCCCGCCCAGATGGTGGGGGAGTAAACGTCCACAATGTCTTTGCAGAACTCGCAGCGGCGAATGGCTGTGGAGCGCGTCGGGTCGAGGCGATGGGCAAGGTCGTGCAGCTCGCCCATAAAGGCGCGTATGCTGTCTTTTTCGAACGTTTGGAAATCGCCCGGCCAGTCGTTCTCATTGCCCAGCCCCCACAGGATGACGGAAGGATGGTTGCGATGTTGCTCAATCATATTGGTGAGCATCCGGCGCGCCTGGTTCTTGTAGCTCTCTCCGCCCAGACCGCCGCGGCACCAGGGTATTTCTTCCCAGACGAGAAGTCCCAGCTCGTCGCAGAGCCGCAGAATGATGCCGGACTGCTGATAGTGCCCCAGGCGGATAAAGTTGGCACCCATCTCTTTTATTTGTTGCATTTCGGTGCGCATCATCTCTTCGGTCAAGGCAGCGCCTACTCCGGCATGGTCTTCATGGCGGTGAGTGCCGCGCAGCAGCAGCCGTTCGCCGTTCAGGTAGAAAGGCCCTTTCTCTTCGAAGCGGAAATGGCGGAAGCCGAAGTGCTGGGTGGTGCGCAGGGTATCTCCGTTGTCGATAAGTTCTGCCACGCAGGTGTAGAGAGCGGGAGAGTGGGGGCTCCACAGCTGCGGGCGTTTCAGGGAGATTTGGTACGAGGATATTTCCGTAAGCTCGGATGATATGGAATTAACCTCCTTGCCTTCGGGTGAGAAGACGCGGAGAGAGAACTCTTTTGCCTTCTTCTCCTTGCCGGATAGTCCGCCGAAAGCAATGTCTATCGAGATACTGCCTTGCTTCCCTTTCTCATCGGTTGTTGCTTCTATCCGTATCTGCTCAAAATGGACGGCAGGCGTATAGACGAGGTTGACATATCGGTAGAGTCCGCCGTAGAGGTTGAAGTCGGACATATCGGAAGGAATCATCTC
Organism: Bacteroides sp. RTP31139st1_H2_RTP31139_211217; assembly: GCF_040227615.1. NCBI lineage: Bacteria > Pseudomonadati > Bacteroidota > Bacteroidia > Bacteroidales > Bacteroidaceae > Bacteroides > Bacteroides sp. RTP31139st1_H2_RTP31139_211217. The sequence continues at coordinate 1,347 of NZ_JBCNZM010000175.1, forward strand.
CGTGTCGCGGCTGTTGTCGCAGCGAATGGCAATAGGAATCTTTCCGCCGAAACGCTCCCGGCAGAGCGGCGTGCGACGGAATGCTTCCACGGCTTCGGTGATGTCTGCCTTCCACTCGTCGTAACCACCCACGTGCGAAGCGATTCGGGTGGTATAGACATATACCTCTGTCTTCTGTCCCGCGCCTTCAAACTCCAGGCAGGTGCGTCCGTTGGTATAGGGATTCTCTATGTTGAGCATGGTGCGATACCAGCCGGGGCCTTGATAATAGTTCACATCAGGGTCAACGGCGTCTTCCGCATTGAAGCAGTGGGGCAGGGTGACTTTCTGCCAGAGGGGAACGGTTTCGGGCTTTCCTGCTCCGGTAATAGGGCGCATCACTTCCCAAATGCTTCCCATATCCTGGCGGATAAACTCCCAATGCTCCGTAAGACGTTGCTTGCGGTCGGTAGGAATCAGTGCGTGTGCCTGCAACAACAGGCTGCTGAACAATAGACTAAGTAGGATTCGGGGTGCTTTCATGGTATGTTATAAAAATGATACATATATACGTCCTGCGGGGTATATATATAAAAGTTGTTAGGTATTAAGGATAAAGTTCTGAGGTATAGGGAGAAAAGTTCTTTTCTCTTAAGACAATTCTCTGTTCGCAGCTTGCGGATAAACATTCGCAGTGCGCGGATAAGCGTTCGCAAGCCCCGGATACATATCCGCAGCTTGCGAATAAACTTTATTTCATGTCCAGCGCCTCTTTCCTTGCCAACGCTTCCAGATAGAAGTAATCGGCATAGTTCAGCGGCACGTCTATTTCGCTTCCTCCCGGATGATGTCCCGTGGAATGCAGCAGCAGGAAGCCGTAGTGAGTGCCCGGTTCTGCCCGGTAATGCTTGTTGAGGCTATCGACAATCTTGTCGGCAACGGCGCGATACTGTTTACCCTTCTCCGGAGCTACGTAGGTGCAGAGTTCATATAAACCCGAAGCGATGAGTGCGGCGGCAGAAGCGTCGCGCGGCACGTCGGGGTTGATGTTCTCGGGGGTGCAGTCTTTAATGACATCCATCTTCATATCCCAGTAGGGCACGCCGTCTGCCGGCATATTGGGCAGGTTGAGGAAGAAGTCGGCAATGCCTTCCGATTGTTTCAGATAGGCGGGGTCTTTGGTGAAACGGTAACACATGGCAAAGCCGTACATCCCCCAGGCTTGTCCGCGGCTCCAGAAGGAGTCGTCCGAGTTTCCCTGGTGTGTACACTTCAGGCGGACTTCACCTGTTTCCGGGTGGTAGTCCACTACGTGATAAGAGGAGTAGTCCGGACGGAAATGATTCTTCAGTGTAGTGTTGGCATGGTTCACGGCCACATTCCAGTAAATGGAATCGCCCGTCAGCTGCGTGGCACGGAACAGCATTTCCAGGTTCATCATATTGTCGATGATGACCGGATATTTCCATCGGTCGCGGTTGTGGTCCCACGAGCGGATGCTTTTCACCTTCGGGCTGTAGCGGGTAATCAAAGTCTTGGCACTTTGCAGCACCACATCCTTGTAAGAGCGTTCACCCGTCAGTTCATACGCCTTTCCAAAGCTGTCGTACATCATAAAGCCGAGGTCGTGCGTGCCCTTGTGCCACTTGGCTTCTTCAATAGGCCAGGTCCACGAGATGGCAGCCCGGCGCCAATCGTCATCATGCGTATAGGCATATACCTGCCACAACGAGCCGGGGAAGAAACCCGAGCACCAATCGTGGGGATGTATCATAGCCAGCGAACCGTCTTTATGGATGCTGCGCGGCATGACGCGACGCCGGGCAGCATTCTTCTCCTCTTTCTTTGCTTTGTCGGCGCACTGCATGGCAAATTCCAGTTGTTTGCAGGCAAAGGCATAGGCGTTATCCACTTCGGAGGGTTGCACATAGAGCAAGTTGAAGCGGTCTTTCCACTGAATGACTCTGTGGGCTTTGGATAGTCTCAGATAGTCTTTGCGTGCAGGGTTGAGCAAGCCGGCACGATATAGGTCTTTACAGAATTCCTGTTGTTTGTAGTCCCATTCGCTAATCTGTTGGTAAGGCCATTCCTTTACATCCTTCCCTGTATATTGCGCCAGGAAATCCATTGCCCGGTAGAAGTTGCGTCCGTCGGGAGAGGTGGCATTATCAATCCTGATTCCTATTTTCTCTGCCATGCAGAAGATATCGAGTAGATGGGTCAGATTGTATTGGGAATAACCGAAGGCAAGCGTGCGGCGCAATTCATGCGGCTGCCGTCCGTCCGGTTCTATCTGGGTGAAGATGCGCTTGGCAGGAACGGCGTTGATAACTTCCCGGGCTACTTTAAGGTTGCCGGTGTAGAGGGCAATGGCTATCACCTGCGCATCGTAGGCCGTACTGTGGTTGTTGGCCTGGCGGGATTCTTCTTGTCCCTGCGGGCTGGTCAATATCCAGTTCAGCAACTTGCCGAACCATGCTTGCAGCTGCTTGGAATCTTTGGCCGTAAAAGACTTCGATTGCTCCAACAACTTCACGGCATCCAGCATCTCTACAAAGGAGTAACTATCCAGCACGCCGTAGCAACGGCCTTTGCCGCCGTTGTGTCCGGGTATCATCTGCGCATACTCCAGGTTGGGATTCATGCGTGTATCCTTGTCGAAGAACCATACGCGGATAAGCTCCGTTGCCTTTTGGGCATACTTCTCTTCTCCGCTGAAGTACCAGGCCAGTGCCAGCGTGGTGACGCGGCTGGCGGTTGCTCCCAGGCGGTTGCGGTCGAGCTTGTTCAATTCGGGGTTCGATTCGCCGTCGCGGCTCACGTAAGGCAGTCCGTCGGGCTTTGTGGGGTCCGGCCAATAATAGCGGGCCTGGCTCATGTAGTCGTGCTTGTTGCCACTGGCAGGCACCTTCTCTTTCATCATCACGGAAAGAGGCTGTACATCCAATAGTTTATCGGCCTCCGCTTGCAATGCCTGGTAGGCGGTTGCGTAGAAAGGTTCATGGATGGACTGTTTTACGTTGGCAAGGTGCGTGGCATCCCAGATGGATTGTGCTTGTGTGCAAGGCGCCAGAAGCAATAAAGCAAGCACCCATTGTACTACTTTTAGTTTCATGGTTTTCTATTTTATTGATTAATAAATGTTTCTGAGTTTGATACCGTTCAGGAAGCAAGTACCGCTTGTTGAATGGAAACGTATATCGATGTATTCTTTGTCGTTCGTAATGTAGTATTTCTTTCGCAAAGCACGGAAGTACCCGCTTTCTTTGCAGGGAGAGAGGCTCTCTTCCACCACTTCCCCGTTTATGGAAATGCCGAATGTGCTTTCCCGGTTCTCTTGTTGCCCGTTCCGGTCCAGTTGGTAGGCAATGCCCGCATTCCGGCGGAAGATATCGGTAAAGAGAAGCTCTATTTCATATACACCTTGGGGAGCATCGAAGCGATAACCTTCTATCTCATTCCGGAGGGTTTGGAACAAGGGGCCGTCTGCCGTGTTTTGGATTTCGGTTTGTGCAGTTCCCTCCTTACCGCCGATGTATCCCCAACTGCCTGCGGCATAAGGCTGGTCGGGTAGCCAGGTCAGTTGGCTTTCGTCCGAGGTGAAGAAGCATTGGCTTCCTACATTAACGGCCAGTTCCAACCCTTTCAGGTTGTTTGCATCCAGGCATGCCGGTATGGGAGTGAAGTTTATTCTCAGCCCGTCTTGCACTGTCTTTCCTTGATAGTTTCCTTGTGCGAATAGGAAAGGATTTCTGTTAGAAAATGGAACTTCGAAGGTGGCCGTGTAGTTCTCTGTTTTCTGCTTTCCCAATGAAATACCGTCGATAAACAGCTCTACCTCAGAAAGGTTGGTGTATATCTTGACCGGCAGATATACGGGAGCATTGCCTTGCTGCACGCCGGCACGGTCTGTCCAGTCGCGGCTGGCAATATGTAGCACCGGAATGTCCTTGCGCCAAGCTGCCTGATAGTAGTGATATACATCTTTCGGGGTACGGTCGGCATAAACCAGCCCTTTATTGTTGATGCGTGGCATGGATTCGTCTCGCAGGGCAGAAGAGAAGTCGATAAAGTTCCAGTGCGTGCCGCCGCAGATATAAGGTGTATCTTCCAATACCGGCAAATAGTGTTCGAGGTACTTCTGCTGGTATTCGATGCTGAAGTCAAAAGCACGCGGATGCAGCGAATGTAATCGCTTGTCCGAACCTGCACCATATTCGCTTACAATCATCGGGTGAGTGGGATGGTTTTGGTGTTGTTGTGCCAGGAACTTCTCAAAGCCCGTGAGGTCACCCCCATACCATCCCTGGTATAAGTTCCAGCCTACAATATCGGTGATTTTGCTTAATCCGGTTTCGTTGTAGCTGTTGCTGCCGTGGAATGCCATGGTGCTTATGCGGGTGCTATCTTCTTCTTTCAGTACCCGTTCCAGCCTGTTGGCCAGTGCCAGTGTGCGTTCCAGTACCGGCTTCAGTTCCGCTTCGGTTTTGTACTTCCGTTGGGTTACGAGCAATATTTCGTTCATATATCCCCAGGTGATGATAGAAGGGTGGTTGTAGTGCTGGCGAATCATTTCCCGCAAGTTTCGTTCGCAGTTATCTCCATAACCCGGCGTATTGGGCACAATGTCTATAATGGGAATCTCTTCCCATGCCAGCATACCCAGCTTGTCGCACATCTCCAGCAGGGCATCGTCTTGCGGATAGTGGGAGATGCGGATAAAATTGGCTCCCATCTCTTTCATCAGCAGGAAGTCTCTCCGGTGCATCTCGTCTGTCAGCGCGGGACCTATGGGCTTCTGGTCTTGATGGCGACAGATACCGCGCAGTTTATAGGGCTTTCCGTTGAGGAAGAAACCCTCATCTCCGTCGAACCGGAACCAGCGGAAAGCGGTGTAATGATTGCTTTGGTCCAGCAAGGTTTTGGTCTTACGGTTGCGCAGGGTTGTTTCTACGCGGTAGAGGCGGGGCGTTTCAGGAGTCCACAATTCAGGTTTCAACACCGGGGTTGCCTCGTTGCTGAAAGCGTAGGTTTCTCCGGCTTTTAGCTGTATATTCTTCTTGAGTGTTTGTAGCAGGGTACCATCCGGGCGGTAGATGGTGTGCGTCAGTTCCAACGTCGCTTTTTCCGGTGCATCGTTCTTTACTTCACCGCGTATGGAGAGGGTTGCCTGCTCCTCGGAAACCTGCGGGGTGCTGATGAACAGACCGTCCGAGCCGTGGTTCGTTAGGTTGAAGTGCTGGTTGGGAACCGCCGTAAGCCAAACATCCCGGTAGATGCCGCCAAAGAAAGTGAAGTCTCCGGAGATGGGAGCAATATCCTGGCGGGCATTATCCACGCATACGGCCAGCGTGTTGGGTGTGTCGAAAGAGAGGAACGGCGTGATGTTGAATGAACAGGCGGTATATCCTCCGGCATGCTCACCTACGTTTTTGCCATTGATATAGATAGTGGCTGATTTGCCGGCAGCATCCAGTCTCAGGATAATCTGTTTCTCCTTCCAGCCCTGCGGCAAGGTCAGTTGCCGGCGATACCAGCCCGTGCCGCGGTAGTAATCCTTTTCGGTATAAGCATCGGTATTCCAGGTATGGGGCAGATGGATGGATGTCCATTTGCTGTCGTCAAAGGCACTGTCGGCTGCTGCGGTGCATTCTCCTTTGAGGAACTTCCAGCTGTCGTTGATGGTTTGGGTTTGGCGTTGGGCGTGGACAGGGGGCAGGACAAATAAGGATATAATAACGGCAGCCATCCAATGGCAGGCCTTTTGCGGGAGTGTATTTTTCTCTCTTTCCATGGTGATATGTTATAAATGATATTACTGCCAAAACTACTAAAAAAGAGGCGGATGTAAAAAAAACAAGTAGTTATCCGCCTCTTTAACTTAAACCTGAATCGCAACCTTAGTTACAAACTTAAAAATCTAACCTATGAAAATATCACTTTGTCATGATTGATAATCCTAATCTCTTATTATGATAATCCTATTGTTAAAGCTCTATTTGATAGAGCGAAGAAAGAGCTGTGATATAGAGCTTGTTTCCTGATATCAGTAGAGACGTGGGACGTTCCGGCACCTCTAACGTACCTATGGATTCACCTGACGGGGAGAATATGGAAATGTCTCCGTTGGCTACATATACGTTGCCTTTAGAGTCCGTAACTACGCTCCGGTCGCCTCCGTCGGCAAATATGCGACAGTTTTGCAAGAAGCCTTGGGCATCTACATCCGCATGGATTACGCGTTGGTGATATTCATCCAATGTATAGACTGTTTTGCCCGGTACTGCCTTAACCAGAGATGAACAACGGAATAAATCTTCGTAATTCGGAATGATGGTTACACCGTCGGGAGCAACAAAACATTGTTCCGGCTTTCTTCCGTTGTAATACTCGCTTTGAGTGATGGTTCTATTACCCGGATAATAAATTTGTTGCGGTGCAGCAAATTGCTTCATATCCACTAACGGTAAAACTTGGAAACTTTCATCCGGATTATCGGGACGTATTGCGTAAAGCTTAGGAACATAATTGAAGCCCCACAGCCCTCCCGAACCTTTCCAGCCGAATAGAGGACGGTTGCCGTTACGGGTATCGTCATTATTATAGCCGGGTTGGGAGATGTATTTGGTAACGACAATCAAGTTGTCTTGTGTATCGCATGCCAGTGCTACTGCGTTCCAGGGGAAATCGGCAATAGAAGTTACCTGCCCGCTTCGGGCATCCAATTTATAGATGCGGCGCATGCGATGCTCGCAGAAATATATATTTCCCCGGCTGTCTTGTGCCAGTCCGTCAATGAACTCAAATCCGGTGACTACAAGTTCGGCTTTTCCTTTTTCCTGGCTCAATGGGTATTTACGGTTTTCCTTGCCGGTCAATGAAAGGCGTGCCAGTTCCCAACGGCGTGCTTCCCGGTGGGTATTGACATCGTAAAGGCTGGCATTGGAAGTGAACTTTACGCGGGCATGTGCATAGTTGTGAACATTCAGAAACTCAATATCCTTGCAATTCCAGGTGCGTATAGCCGACGGATAGGATTTCAACATGCGCGATACGCGATAGGAATAGAAATTGGCAAAAGTCAGGTTCTTGCAGTCTATCAGGTCCAAAGGTTGCGTATCGATGCCTTCTGCTTCCACTTCAAACTGGAAGTCGTAGATTTTCCAGTTGGCAACATTGCGGAAGATGGCTTCATTGCGTAAATGATGCTCTAAAGACATTCCGTAAATACGTCCCGGGGTATCTGTATGACTGATGTACAGTCCTGCCGAACTATATTCGTTGGCTGTCCATATATCCCGGAATGAGCCTCCTCCTCCGTTTGTAATCCATAGGCTCCAATGCTGGTTGTCCCAGGCACGGGTAATGAGGTCGTGAGTTTCCGGAGTGATGGACATAGGTTTCTCCAAAGGATTGACCGCACTTTGTCCGTTGTGGAAGAAACGGGCTTTATCGTGCCCGCTGAATTTGACATCATACATATAGGAGCCTTCGCCTGCCATCCATTTGCAATTGACAGCCCGGTAATTGTAGGCATCGGCATTCAGGAAGATACCGCATACGATGTTCTTTCCACCTTGGGGAGTAGTCAACTGTGCTTGCGGGGCACCGAAGCCGCTGAATGCGAGATTGCCGCCCAAGGTTAATAAGATAGTAGTGCCGGGGTGCAGGCCTATCAGATTCGTGTTTTGTTTCAGAGTCAACGGCTCTTTTACAATGTACCATCCTTGGGGAATATAGATATTGGCATACTTTTCTACTGCTTCCTGGAAAATGTGTGTGTCATCACTGAAACCGTCTCCTTTGGCACCCAAATCGCGGATGTTTACCCATTGCTCCGTAGCGGGCAGCATCGGGGTATCGCCGGCATCCAAAGGAGTAATGTTTTTAATAGGTTCTGTTTCTACCCGGCGCACTATTTGAGGAGTGTCTTCCAGACTGTCGGCATTAAAACCGAAAATGAAACGGGTTACCCGGTATGTTTTTCCTTTACCGGATACTTGTTTGTTTGTAAAGCGTTCCAAAGCAAACATAGGAACATTTTTACATTGGATATTTCTAAGGTTGATTTGTGTTGCTGCATTTCCTGCATCTGTCAGAATAACCCCGGTGTGGTGTACATCTTCGAAAATGCAATCTTCCATAAATAGCCTGTCGGGAGCATTCTCTTTAATTTCTATGGCTACGGGTACATTTTTTGCCCGCATACGAACGATGGTCAATCCTCCTTCATT
>NZ_JBCNZM010000176.1:0-9542 GCF_040227615.1 Bacteroides sp. RTP31139st1_H2_RTP31139_211217
ATGATTCAAGTGAATCGAATTTATTTAATTTTTAACCGACTAGTGACCAAAAAATTTTTAGTGGACACTAGTGATATAATTTATAAGCATATAAGAAATTACGAACCAAAAAGTAGAAATACTCAATCGCCCCGGCAAATTAACTATCAGGTTTAGGTAACAGTCCTGCTTGATACGTATATTATCAAAAAACATCAACCAATTGTTTTATCAGTATGAATAGATACCTAACAACCGTCCTTGTATCCATGATTTGCAGCCAGCAGTTGTGGAGCAACTCGATACTCGATTACGAGAAGGACAAGTCAACCGTCAAAAACATCTATCACAAAGGATGGATTGACTTTAACAAAAATGGCGTGAAGGACATCTACGAAGACAGCTACGCCCCACTTGAAGCAAGGGTGCAAAACCTGCTCTCGCAAATGACTCTCGAAGAAAAAAGTTGCCAGATGGCTACACTGTATGGTTCAGGCCGCGTACTCAATGACGCCCTTCCAAGTGATAACTGGAAAAACGAAGTATGGAAAGATGGCATCGGGAATATTGATGAAGAGCACAATGGGCTTGGCAGCTTCAAGTCTGCATACTCTTTCCCCTATGCACACCACGTAAAGACGAAGCACGCCATTCAACGCTGGTTCGTAGAAAATACACGGCTGGGAATCCCGGTAGATTTCACCAACGAAGGCATCCGGGGGCTATGCCATGACCGGGCGACCTACTTTCCTGCCCAATGCGGACAAGGAGCTACATGGAACAAAGAACTAATAGCCCAAATAGGCGAAGCTGAAGCCCGTGAAGCCTCCGTACTGGGATATACCAACATATACTCCCCCATCCTCGACATCGCACAAGATCCCCGATGGGGACGATGCGTAGAAACCTATGGCGAAGATCCCTATCATGCAGGACAAATGGGAAAGCAAATGATTCTGAGCCTACAAAAGAACAAGCTGGTCTCTACCCCAAAACATTTTGCCGTCTATAGCATACCGGTAGGTGGACGTGACGGAAAAACACGTACCGACCCCCACGTAGCTCCCCGAGAAATGCGCACACTCTATCTCGATCCTTTTAGAGTGGCCTTCCACGAAGCCGGTGCGCTGGGAGTAATGAGTTCGTACAACGACTATGACGGCGAACCCATCACAGGCAGTTATCATTTCCTCACCGAAATTCTTCGACAAGAATGGGGATTCAAAGGCTATGTGGTTTCCGACAGTGAAGCCGTAGAATTTATCTCCACCAAACATCAAGTGGCCAACGGATATGAAGATGCCGTAGCGCAAGCCGTTAATGCCGGACTCAACATCCGCACCCATTTCACACCACCTGCCGACTTCATCCTTCCGCTGCGCAGTGCCGTAAAGAAAGGAAAAATCTCCCAAGAAACACTCAACCAACGTGTTGCCGAGATTCTACGCGTGAAGTTCTGGCTCGGACTTTTCGACAACCCTTATCGTGGCGACGAAAAGAGAGCCGGACAAATAGTACACAGTCCCGAACATCAACAACTTGCGCTGGAAGCCGCACGCCAATCGTTAGTACTCCTCAAAAACGAACACCAGACACTTCCACTTTCCAAGTCGATACGCTCAGTAGCCGTCATCGGTCCAAATGCCGACGAGCGACAACAGCTAATCTGCCGATATGGCCCAGCCAACGCACACATTACCACCATTTACGAAGGTATCAAAAAGATGCTTCCCCAAGCAGACGTTGTTTATAAGAAAGGATGCGACATCATCGACCCCCACTTCCCCGAAAGCGAAGTCCTTGAATTTCCCAAGGCTGCCCAAGAAGCGCAAATGATGGAAGAAGCCATAGAGGCGGCAAAGGGAGCGGAAGTTACCGTAATGGTATTAGGAGGAAACGAACTTACCGTAAGAGAAGACAGGTCACGCACTTCATTGGACTTGCCCGGCAGACAGAAAGAATTACTCAAAAAAATCTGCCAATTAGGCAAACCAGTGGTATTGGTAATGATTGACGGACGCGCCTCATCCATCAACTTCGCCGCTACCCATGTTCCTGCCATCATCCATGCCTGGTTTCCTGGTGAATTCGGAGGACAAGCCATAGCCGAAGCACTGTTTGGTGACTACAACCCCGGAGGACGCCTCGCCGTGACCTTCCCTAAATCCGTTGGGCAGATACCCTTTGCTTTTCCTTTCAAGCCCGGTTCTGATGAAAGCTCCGAGACTTCTGTCTATGGTGCGCTCTACCCCTTCGGTCATGGACTAAGCTATACGACTTTCCAATATAGTGACCTTGCAATATCTCCATCCAAACAAGGAGTACAAGGCAACATCTCCATCAGTTGCACCATCAAGAACATCGGTCAGCGCGAAGGAGATGAAGTGGTACAGCTTTACTTGCGCGATGAAGTCAGCAGCGTAACCACCTATACACAAGTGCTGAGAGGATTCGAGCGCATCACTCTAAAACCGGAAGCATCGCATACCGTACATTTCGAACTCACACCACAAGAGCTGGGGATATGGGACAAACAAATGAATTTCACCGTTGAGCCGGGCATGTTCAAAGTCATGATTGGTTCTTCATCAAAAGACATCCGCTTGAAAGGAGAATTTGAGATTGCACAATAGGAACATCCGGACTGAGATAAATAGCGATAGACAAGAAAGAAGAGTCAATTCCATTCTATATATTATAACAAAACATATATAAACAAAATATACATTATGAAAACATTATTAAAAAAATTGATTTTGAGCTTTGTGCTAATCTTTGCTACAAGCATGAACATCGGAGCCAAAGTAGTTAGTTATCCGGTACCACAAACCGAACCTCTGTCCTCTGATTATACAGTTGAAGTCAACGGCATAACTATACCGGTATATACAGCCAGTACACAACACCACGACAAGAAATATTCAATTGCTTACTTCGATTTTTCGGGTACGGTAACGATTACTGTAAAAAGTAATTTCCAACTGAGCAAACTGAATATTTTGCCTGACAAATACGGCATCCGTCCATCGGTAAATAAAAACATAGCTACTTTTAAGCTAGATACTCCTTGTGACATTTCTTTTGAACCAGACGGTTGTAACAGCCCTTTGATTCTCTTCAGTAATGAATTGGAAAAAAGTATTCCCTCCAAAGATGACCCGAATGTAATTTACTATGGTCCGGGTGAACATAATCCGAAAAATGGATTAATAAAACTTACCGACAATCAGACACTATATATAGCAGGAGGTGCCGTAGTCAATGCAGGAATAGAAGCAACTGGTGACAATATTACGATTTGCGGTCGTGGCATTTTAGACGGTTCCGATTGGGAACACAATGCCGGTCCAACAGATTATATGATTAATGCCAAACATTGCAATAACTTGGTGATGAAAGATATTATTTTGAAAGGCTCTTATTATTGGACTATTGTTCCGCAAGATTGCGACCGTGTATTGATTGACCATATCCGTTTGGCCGGTTCGCGAGTGGGAAATGATGACGGGGTAGATCCTTGCAATTCCAGCAATGTAACGATACGCAACTGCTTCTTTCGTACGGACGATGATTCCGTTTCCCCCAAAGGCATCACTCGTGCAGGAGGTGAAAGTCATTCTAAGTCAGTAGAGAATATCACGGTAGAGAATTGTGTATTTTGGGTAGATTTTGCCAATGTATTTCGTATGGCTACTGAAAGTAGTTGTCCGGCATTCCGCAACTTCACGGCACGAAATATTGATGTCATCCACTTCCCTGACCGTGACCGGGTACAAATATTTTGGTTACACCCCACAGGTGAAATGAGTATGGAGAACCTCTGCTTCGAAAATATCAGAATCAATGGGCACAAACCTTATAATTTAATTAAAATGACTCCTGCCCTTCAGTTGGTTGGTACTCGTCCAATAGAGAAGCCGCGCCCCAACAATATCAAAACTGGCCCAGGACGGCGTGGTCCAGGTAGTTGTGGATATGGAGAATTCGTAGTAGTTCCATCTAGTGGTCCATATATACACAATGTAACTTTCCGCAACATATATACATACGGTACAAAGAATAGCCCTAAAGCTGGAGGAACTGTTTTGTTACAAGGGATTGATGACAAATACAATATATCGGGCGTTACTTTTGAGGATGTGAAATAAGCACATAGAGAAATAAGAATACAATATCAAATGGAAAGCGTGTAGCTCAATGAGTTACACGCTTTTCTTGTTTTTGGCCGTACACAATAATATTGCTATCTTTGCGTTATTATTATAAACATCTGTACCTTATTTGTACCTGTAAGAAAAAGTAGATATGATGAGAAGAATAGATATTAAGAACTACAAAATGAATGAATTATGGCAGTAGCAAAGTATAAGATAGTACGGAAATGTCCTGTGTGCGGAGAAGAGTTCTTCGCAAGGACTTTGGAGTCCTGGTATTGTTCACCCAAATGCTCCAAGGTGGCGTGGAAGCGTAAGCATGATGAAGAAAAACGCCAACTTGAACTGGACAAGATTGTAAGCAATATGCCCAAGTCTAAAGAGTATATCAGCATAACGGAAGCGTATGCTATGTTTGGTGCAAGCCGCTCAACCATTTATAGGCTCATCTACATGAAAAAGATTTCCTTCATTGAGCCAGAGAAAGGAATACGACTTGTATGCAAAGGAGAACTAATGAATCTGTTTCCGTTAAGACAGTCTCCGCTTGACACCAAGCCAAGGAAACCAGTTACCATGTACCGCATGGAACCAGAGGATTGCTATACAATAGGTGAGATTTCCAAGAAATTTCATCTGGATGACAGCACCGTGTATGCTCATATACGAAAATACTCAATACCGACCCGGCAAATCGGTAATTATGTGTATGCTCACAAGGAATCAATAGACAAACTTTATAAAGATATAAAACCATTATGAAAAGATTAGATTATACTAAAGTCTCCGTCAAATTAAAGAAAAGTGAGTGGAGAGATGAGTGGTTCATCTATCTTGAAGCTTATCCTGTTTATGAGACGGGAAATGACAAACCCAAACGAGTGCGTGAATATCTCAGGAGGTCTATTACTACCCCTATATGGGATAAACGACGAAGCGAGCGAGCCGTTGCTGGTAGAATAAAGTACAAGCCCAAGCGAGATGACAATGGCGTTATTCAGTGTAAATCCAAGCAAGATATGGAAACTTGCCTTTATGCGGATGGCGTTCGAGTCCTGCGTCAAAAAGAGTACGACAACATGGCTCTCTTTACTGACCAGCAAATGGAAATGGCAGAACAAAGCGAACGCTCAAAATGCAATGTTCTGGAGTATATTGAGAAGTTAATCAAAGAAAGAGAGGAAACTGCGTCAGAATCGATAGTTGTCAACTGGCGCAGATTGCACACACTGTTGTCAATGTTTGCCAAGTGTGACTACATACAGTTCTCGCAGATTGACATGAAGTATATTGAGGCATTCCGTTCCTTCTTGATAAAGGCACCGCAGGGTGGTTCTAAGAAAGGAACTATTTCAAGGAATACGGCATCGACGTACTTCTCTATCTTCAAGGCGGCACTCAAACAAGCTTTCGTGGATGGCTATCTGAATTGTGATATTGCTGCCAAGGCTAAAAATATCATGTTTCAGAGTGCTCGAAGAGAGTATCTGTCACTGGAAGAACTTAATATATTGGCAAAGACTCCGTGTGATGATATACTAAAACGGGCAGCCTTGTTCTCTGCACTGACAGGAATGCGACATAGCGATATTCAAAAGCTTAAATGGTCAGAGGTTGAAGAATACAATGGTGGGTACCGTCTCAATTTCACTCAGCAGAAGACTAAGGGCGTTGAATACATGCCTATATCGCCACAGGCATACAAGCTTTGCGGTGAGCGCAAGAAAGACGGAGAACTGTTGGTGTTTGCCGGACTGCCTGACCCTTCATGGATATCTAGGCCTTTGGAACGGTGGGTAAAAGCATCAGGGATTACCAAGCACATCACCTTTCATTGCTTCCGCCACACCTATGCAACGTTACAATTGGCTAACGGTACAGACATATATACCGTAAGCAAAATGTTAGGGCATACCAATGTAAAAACCACGCAAATCTACGCAAAAGTAATTGACAAGAAGAAAGATGAAGCTACAGAAGCTTTTAAGTTGGACATAGATGAATAGTGATTATCATTTGTAAGCACTTAGTATAGAAGACCACTTGTATCAATAAGTCCTTTATTGTACAGGTGGTTTTTAGTGCCTTTCATTTTCAACATTCTATGTAATGATGCTATTGTTTTGGCACTTTAACCTTTCGTGGAAACCAAACATTTATAACAATAAACAGATAAAAATGAAAAAAGACAGCCTTTTTTGGCTTCTCTCTTTTTGAAGAGAGCAAGCGTGTCCACAAACATGTGGAGTGTACAGAAGACTTCTACAGAGAACTGTATGAGTTGTTTGAGATCGCAAGAAGTTGGTATCTTCAAGCTGAAAAGAATCATATGAAGACAGAGTACTTCATAGAACTATTTGAGCGCAGTCACCAATATATTGACTGTGATTGTGCACGTTGTAAGAACTCGCGACAGATGGCAATTGGCATTATTGGTACTTTGTTTAGAGACTCTAAGTGTGTGTCAATAATCAAGAAAAAAGAAGATTATTCCAAGCAGGAACTTATTGAGTTGTTTCTTCAACATGTGGGTACTGGTCTGCCAATCCTTACCCGAAAGAAATCGTCCATCCTCACTTTGGGATGCCAATTGTCAGACAGACAGATGGATTTGTTGGTAGAACTTGTCCAAAGTCACGACATATTTGATTTTGCCGACAACAGTGATGTGCGTAGCGAGTTGTGTCGCCTATTCAAGTGCGACTTGGACGCATCTATCCGTGTAAAGAATGTACGTAATGTAGCCGTACTGTTTGACGCTATGGCTCAATACCATTTGATAAACAATAATTGGCAATATGTCATGGGAGAAGGTCGCTTCTTAACCAGTATCAAAAAGGATGGAACAGAGAAATTCATAACTTCAAGTTGTCTTTCCTCTTCTCTTTCAAGGATAAGAAGAAACGTTTCCATGACAGCAAGTCAATATGCCATCTGCAAATCCATCGAACAGATATTAAGAGAGGAATAAATCACAATAATTCTGCTAAATGAAAGTAAAAACGTGATAGTTTGGTTGATACTGCCTTACTATCACGTTACTTTTTCTATTTAGTGACAGTCTCCCCATAACTTTGCATCAAAAATCATAAAAAATAATTAGCATGGAAGAAAATAGTATAAGATTTGAAGATATTCCCAACGCTATAACGGGGGTACTGAAAAAGCTGTCATCATTAGAAGACAAGATTGATGGTATATATGAACTTGTTCAATCAGAAAAAGAAGAAACATGGTTTACGGTTGCTGAATTATGTGCTTATCTCCCAACACATCCGGTAGAGCATACCATATATTGCTGGACAAGCAATCGGGAAATACCGTTTCACAAGAGAGGCAAACGCATCATGTTCCTCAAATCTGAGATAGATGAATGGCTTCAAGGAACCAAGGGCAAATCGAAGAACGAGATTCAAAGAGAAGCAGAGGAATATGTACTATCTACACAAAGAAAGAATAGACGGCTAATATAACCGTGCTACTGTCTGTAAACAATTTAATTAAGGTACGTGACACATGAATGAAAGACATTTTAGACTCTATGAGCGAATTGTCGCAATAGAAGACAGTTTGGAGGCTTTGGGACCTATTGACAAACTAATAGAGCGAATCGAGGAATTGGAGAAGATGGTCAAGCAGACCAAAACCGTCTTGGGGTTTGACGAAGCATGTAAGTATATTGGTGTTTCTGAAAGCCTGCTATACAAACTTACAGCCGCAAAAGAAGTTCCACACTATAAGCCAAGGGGAAAAATGCTGTATTTTAATAGAGAAGAAATCGACAAGTGGCTGCTCCAAAACAAACAAGAGGTCATTGGAATGGTAACGAAAATAGAAATTGATAATCCGAAAGAATGAAAATGGAAGAAAATAACAAACATGTACAGCCTAACTCAAAAGAGGAAGGAGTACAGCGTCTCAATCGCATATTGAGCGAATCGTTGATAAAGGCAACAGATACTTATAAAACACCTCCTCAGATTATATGGGTTGATAATTCCAGCATAGCCACATTGGGCAACTTCAGTGCTTCTACTGGTAAGGCAAAGGCGAAAAAGACCTTCAACGTGTCTGCCTTGGTAGCCGCTTCCCTCGCCAACGGCAAGGTACTGAACTATCGCGCCAGTCTGCCAGAGGGGAAACGCAAGATACTGTATGTAGATACGGAGCAGAGCCGCTATCACTGCCATAATGTGCTGGAGCGCATCCTGAAGCTCGCTGGTCTACCTACAAGCATCGACAACGAGAACCTTGACTTTATCTGTCTGAGAGAGTACACGCCCTCCGTCAGGATAGAGGTCATAGACTATGCGCTTGCCCAAGACCAAAGCTATGGACTGGTCATCATCGACGGAATCAGAGACCTGCTTCTCGACATCAACAATGCGGGAGAATCGGTCGAGGTCATCAACAAGATGATGGAATGGTCATCAAAGTATGACCTGCACATCCATTGCGTATTGCATCAGAACAAGGGCGACAATAACGTGCGCGGGCATATCGGTACGGAGATGAACAACAAGGCAGAGACGGTGCTTGTCATCACCAAGAGCACCACCAATCCCGACATCAGCGAGGTGAAGGCGATGCACATCCGTGAGAAGGAGTTCAAGCCGTTTGCCTTTACAGTCAATGAGGAAGGGTTGCCAGAGATTGTCGAGCACACGCCGGAGAAGGAAGAAGGTGACAAGCAACCGTCAAGGTTTACTTACCAAGACTTGACATCCGAACAGCATAACGAGGCGCTGACGGCTGCATTCAAGGAGAAACCTATCAAAGGATTCGATCGCATGGTGGAGGAATTAACGCAAGCCTATGCAGACATTGGCTTTAAGCGTGGCAGAAGCGTCATCATCAAAATGCTGAAATACCTGATTAACGAGCAAAAGCTCATAGTGAAGCGGGATAATCATTACTATTTCGGATATACACCTGCCGAGATTGACCTGTTCCATGAAGAGGAATAAAAACAGTTCAGAAACCAGTTTAGTTTACGTCCGTACCTATATATAAGAAATAAGGCCAAAGTAAACCGAAATCGGAGGCTGAATTGGGAAGCGGAAAAGTAGTTTAGCAAATGGTTTAGTTTACGGGTGTGCCTATATAGGAGAAAGGGTAAAGTAAACTGTTTCCATGGACAAAGTAAAACCGAACAAATGAAAGTACAATGAATATTGAACAATCGAAGAAACTGAGCATTATAGACTTCTTAGACAAGGAGAATGTAACGCTGAAAAAGAAGAAGGGCAATGCCTACTGGTATCTGTCACCCTTCAGGGACGAGAAGACCGCATCGTTCAAGGTCAGCAAGAAGGAGAACCTGTGGTACGACTACGCCATTAAGGAGGGCGGTGACCTTGTGGAGCTGGTAAAGCGTATGTATAACAAACAATCCGTTTCCGATGCCCT
>NZ_JBCNZM010000177.1:0-916 GCF_040227615.1 Bacteroides sp. RTP31139st1_H2_RTP31139_211217
GTACGTAACCATACCGTCCGGTTGTCGGAAGGCTGGCCGTTGTCTGCCGAAACGTTTGCCGGGGAGATGGAAAAGATTAGATACTGCCTGAGTCAAGACTGCCAAGCTGTAAAGGAGACAGTGAGACGGCTGGATGAGAGAATGGTCCTGCTGAAAAAGGAACCGGAGCGCAGACTGGTGACCTACCGTCTGGAAAGCGCATCCAAGGCAGTGGTAACGACAGCTTCAGCACTGATCCTGGCACTGATCATTTCCGTCTGGACCAACTGCAACCAGTACCGCACGAACCGGCTTTTGAAAGATGCCGATTTGAAATACCGAGCCATCAGGATCTGCCTGCCGGGGGATGATCCCGACATCGCCTTCCTTGAGAAGCATTTCACCATCAAGCGGGACGAGGAAAAGATCCGGCGTGTGGAAAGGCTGGTGACCGCTTTTGAGGACTCGGTCAGGAACCGCATCCGTAACCATGAAATGGCAGCCTACAAGGACAGTCTGGCGCACCGGCTGTTCAGGGAGGCACAGGAAATCAGGAAGCAACTGGACAATCCCAATTCAAAATGACTGCACTATGGCAACAATCAGAACCAAATTCAGGTCCTCGTCCGCGGAAGGCAGGGAGGGCGCACTGTATTATCAGGTGATTCATAACCGTGTGGTCAGGCAGATCAGTACCGGATACAAACTTTTCGCTTCGGAATGGGACCAACGTTCCGAAGCGGTCATTCCCTGTCAACACCCTGCAGGGATGGAACGGGACAATTATCTTCTATCGGTAGGGGAACGGATAAGACGGGACAAAATCCGACTGGAAAAGGCTATCAGGACATTAAGCCAATCCGGTCCGTTTACAGCGGATGATATCGTCATACGTTTCCATGACAGCGGACAAGAACCTTCGTTTAACGACTATATC
>NZ_JBCNZM010000177.1:998-9384 GCF_040227615.1 Bacteroides sp. RTP31139st1_H2_RTP31139_211217
CGACTATATCCGGCAACAGATAGTAAGGCTGAAACGTTTGGGAAAGATACGGACCTCTGAAACCTATACAGCCGCGCTCAAAAGTTTCAGCAGTTTTATGAAAGGTAGCGATATACTGTTTGGCGAACTTAGCTCTGACTTGCTCATGGAATACGAGGCTTATCTGAAAAACAGGGGGAACTCACCCAATACAATCTCGTTCTACATGCGCATTCTGAAAGCGGTCTACAACCGTGCGGTGGAGAACGGACTGACCGGACAGCGGAACCTGTTCAAGTCTGTTTATACAGGTGTGGAAAAGACCTTGAAACGGGCCATTCATTTAAATGATATCAGGCGTATCAAAAGACTGGACTTGTCCCTGAAACCCCACCTTGATTTCGCACGTGACATGTTCCTGTTCTGCTTTTACACACGGGGGATGTCCTTTGTGGACATGGCTTATCTGAAAAAGGGAGACATTGCGAACGGAATCCTGACTTACCGCAGGAAAAAGACCGGACAACAGCTGTTCATCCGATGGGAAAAGTGTATGCAGGAGATCATCAAACTTTTTTGTTTATCGGTTCAAGATTTCAAAGTTGTTCATTAATTGCTTTGTTGGTTATATCCAGAGTATTATTTGTAAGAGACTCTACGAATAAATGATGATAAGACCAGTTAGTTTATCGCTTGTTTTATAATTTCATTGCGATATTCGTTCGGTGTGCAACCTTCCATCTTCTTGAACCAACGTGTGAAATGTTGCGGGTATTGGAAACCCATTTCATCTGAGATTTGACTGATACTTTTTTGCGTGTTCATGATGCGCTCTTTGGCTATATCCATAATTTTTTGCTGGATATGCTTGATTGCTGACATACCGGTTTCCTTTTTTACCAGGTCACTGAAATAATTGGTGGAAAGACACAGTTGGTCAGCGCAATACTGTACCGTCGGAATACCTTTACTCGTTGGCAAGGCAGAATGATAGTAATTATTGAGCAACAATTCAAAACGCGCCAACAAATCGTTGTTGGCATTTTCCCTTGTAATGAACTGGCGGTCATAAAAGCGGATGCAGTGGTCAAGGAGAAGCTTCATGGTATCAATAATCAAAGAACGGCTGTGCTTGTCAATAGGATGCCTCAATTCTTCTGCTACATTGTTTATACATTCAATGACTACTTTGCGCTCCTGTTCTGACAGGTGCAGTGCTTCGTTGGCATTATATGAGAAATAAGAATACTCTTTTATTATATGTGCAAGGGAAGTACCGCGCAATAGTTCGGGATGGAACATCAGGGCCCATCCGGCCGGCTGGTGCAGACTGCCATCATCGTCAGAACCCATTACCTGCCCCGGAGCGATAAACAGCATGGAGCCTTTTTCATAGTCATAGAGGCTCCGTCCATAATTCATCGTACCGCAGTCAGTATCTTTCAGCAACACAGCATAAATGTTGTACAGTTTCTTTGAGTGTCTGATGGGCTGCACCTCGTAACAATTCACAACGCTGACCAACGGGTGCAGAGCTTCGACTTCGAAAAGGTCGCAGTACTGCTGAACTGTATCTATTCTTGTTATATCTCCCATAACCATCCTTTTGTTTTTTACAAAAATAAGTATTTATATTGACATTGCTGTCTGAGGAACAGCTGTTTCTTTTCTATCCCTTATTTATTTTATTCCATGACGACAAAGTTAGTTCATTCAATCAACGAACATATAACCCTAATCACAGACTGTCTTACCATTTTCACAGATAACATTTAACCCGGTCCAAGCCCGATGAAAGTGGTAATTTTATCAGTGATTGAGGTCTAATCTTCAGTATGTGAATGCTGTAATTTTGCAAGTGAAACCAAAAAGGTAAATAAGATGAAACCAAAAGCTTTATTTGTCATGTTAATCTTATGGCTTAGCTTCACTACGATTCAAGCGCGGTCAACCGAAGATGTCCCGGATAAGGGAACTTATGCAAAATTTCTGTTGGTAGGATGTTATATGAAGCCAGACGAAGAAGGTGTCAGAATGTACCGGTTTGACGGACAAACTGCCGATGTCGACTATCCGTGTGGGCTGAGAGGGATTTCAAATCCTGCTTTCCTTACATCTGATAGCACTGGTAATCGAATTTATGCCATAGGCGATGATGAAGGGAAAAGTTCGACTGCCAATGCTTTGCTTTTTGATAAGGAAAGTGGTCTGCTGTCTCTGCTTAACTCGCAATCTACAGACGGTGAACTTCCTATTTATATTACTCTCAGTCCAAAGGAATACTTTGTTCTGACAGCAAATTATAAGGGTGGCAGCATCACGGTATTCTCACAGGATAAGAAAGGAAAGTTGCAACGTGATACAAAAATAATTCGTTTTGCTGGAAATGGGCCGAATAAAAAAAGGCAGGAACAATCGCATCTGCATTGCGTGACCTTTACACCTGATGGCAAATTCCTTCTTGCTACCGATTTGGGAACAGATTGTATCTATCTGTTTCCGATAGGCAAACGACCGGAAGCAGGTAAGGCTCATTCTCTGTTGGATGAATCAAGAGTAGTCCGCATACAGATGGATTCCGGCTCAGGACCTCGACATATATGTTTTCACCCGAATGGCAGATTTGCTTATCTCATCAGTGAACTCTCGGGTAAAATAACTGTATTCTCCTATAATGAAGGCAAGTTGGAACGTTTACAAACAATTGTCTGCGACCCTTTCGTTGCAGAGGGAAATGCAGATATCCATGTTTCATCCGATGGCAAATTCCTCTATGCTTCCAAGCACTTGAAAGAAGATGGCATAATTGTTTATTCCATTGATTCCCAAAAAGGAACATTGGTTCAAATAGGATTTCAGCCAACAGGTCTTTATCCGCGAAGTTTTGCCATCTCTCCGGATGGTTGCTATTTGGCAGTGGTTTGCAGGGATGCCAACTGCATACAGATATTCGAAAGAAACCGAAATACGGGGTTACTGAAGAATACGGGAAAAAATATCCGACTGGAAAGACCGGCGTTTGTCAAGTTCTTATAAATTCATCACTAAACAGAAAGCAATATGAACAAGTTAATTACAACCATCGCCTGCCTGATATGCTGTATCGTTTATACGCAGGCACAAAACAAGGACAATATGTTAAGCAAGAAAGAACAAAGTATTGCCGCCATCAGTATGTATGCCGCACGTGGCAATCAGGACAGCCTCAAAGTGATCCTTGCCAGAGGACTTGACTGTGGGCTGACCGTGAGCGAAGAAAAAGAAGTACTTACCCAGCTCTATGCCTATTGCGGCTTTCCACGCAGCATGGGTGCATTGGTTACGCTGATGAATCTCACCAAAGAGCGTGCAGCACAAGGCATAAAGGATGAAGCCGGACGGGAGCCTTCTCCGGTAAAGAGTTCGGATATGTTTGTTGTCGGTGGACAAAACCAGCTGAAACTGTTCGGTCGTCCGGCACTAGGAGAAGTGCTGACATTTGCTCCGGCATTGGACCAATTTCTGAAAGCTCATCTGTTCGGTGACATATTCAGCCGTGACAATCTCGACTGGCGTACCCGTGAACTGTCTACTGTGGCTGCCTTGTCGGTGTTGGACGGCGTGAAGAATGAGTTGAATACTCACATTGCCCATGCCAAGCACAACGGCGTGACACAGGCTCAGATAGACGAAGTACTTATCATGGCGGCACGCTGTCGGAACGGAATGGTGCTTTCTGAATCCGATGAACCGGCAAAGACTTTTCAAACAGATCCGACAATTACTGTCCGTAAGGTCTTTTATAAAAACAGGTATGATATCATGCTTTGCGCCGAAATGTACCTCCCGAAGGATTTCAATGAAGCGCAACACTATGCAGCCCTCATCATCGGACACCCGTTCGGGGCTGTGAAAGAACAGTGTAGCGGACTCTATGCACAGGAAATGGCACGGCGAGGCTACGTGACTCTGGCTTTTGATGCTTCCTATCAAGGCGAAAGTGGAGGAGAACCGCGTCACACGGTATCGCCCGACGCATTGGTGGAAGACTTCAGTGCTTCTGTAGACTGGCTCGGACTACAACCGTTTATTGACCGCAACCGTATCGGTGTGATTGGCATCTGCGGAAGCGGCGGGTTCTCTGTCTGTGCGGCTTCTCTCGACCCCCGCATCAAGGCATTGGCAACCGTGAGCATGTATGATATGGGGCGTGCCACCCGTAACGGTTTGGGGGATTCGATGACGGATGAACAAAGACGCAAACTGTTGGATGAAGTTGCCGAACAACGTTGGAAGGAAGCAGAAACGGGAGAAGCACGTATCCGCTTTGGCACACCGGAGAAACTGCTGGGAAATGCCAATGCCGTGCAGAAGGAGTTTTTCGATTACTATCGCAACCCCTTGCGTGGCTATCATCCGCGCTATCAAGGTATACGCTTTACCAGTCAGGCGGCATTGATGAACTTCTATCCGTTTGCCATGATTAAAGAGATTTCACCACGCCCCGTGCTATTCATTGCAGGCGAGCATGCACATTCGCGCTATTTCAGTGAGGATGCCTATCAAGAAGCCAGCGAACCGAAAGAACTGTATATCGTTCCCGGAGCCAATCATGTAGACTTGTATGACCGGATGGATAAGATACCGTTCGAAAAAATTTCGGAATTCTTCTGGTATGCTTTGCGGTAATTCAGATGAAAATGGTAATGCTATCCGTGATTATGATACAGCAAAGCGAATACGCAGGAGGGTAACTTTGCAACAGAAACAATTTAAAGATTATAGTATTTGCAACCAGTTATTACTCAATATTTTGTGAGTTATAAGTCAGAAATATGGGCATAACCTTTAGGGGTACATTCTAAAAGGTGAAGATTTAACCTTTTTATTATTTCTTAACACTCAAAGAGCGGTGGTAGAGGGTATTTTCCCTCTTTTCGGTACTTTATTGATGGTTCGATGTTCCCATCTTTCCACATTGCTTGGCTCGTTCGCACAAGCCACTACAAAGGTACTACAATTTCCAATAAAGGCAAGAGGACAGCAATTCAAATCTATTATTTTTGAGGGAGTGAAATCTGCCGCTTGCCAAATTTCTCTCTGTCGAAAATAATAGTCCTCTGAAAAGAATGAAAACAGCATTGATAAAATTGCCTTATTAAGGGGGGGCTATGCTGTTTTATGCTATTATTTCGTCAGTCGTTTATCTCCGTTGCCGGATGCAGTTTTCAGCCAAGCCGATGAATAAGAAAAGGTTTTGGAGCTGTTTACTCTCCAACGGAGGACGAAACTGCTCCAAATGGTTTACCGCTTGAACTTTTCGTTTTCTAAAAGAGGTTTGGCAACCTTTGCATCCGACAAAAGGAGATAAATGACCAGATATATAACAGTAGTATTACATTAAGGTAAAGAACAACCATGGTATAGTATTATTGCAATTTAACTATTTAAAGTTTGTTTATAATCAAATCATTTAAAGATTTTTGTCCTTCTATGATTTTTTGTATTTGATAAATGTCGTAATTAAATAAAAAATATCACGCATAATGACTTTTTCTTTTTTCTAAATTTCTTCAAATGACAAATTATTGTTACCTTTGTAATGTAATGTAGTTAATGGTTGCGCTTATAAAGTCCTTGGAAAGGATTTATGTATAAAAGAGGTAGATGTTTACTCTGTTCTTGCTTGGATTATCAGCATCACTGATATGAAATAACAAAAAAAATATACAATGGCTAAGCGGACGGACAGGCAGGGAAATAGTACAGATTCCCAATCCCCCTCTTTATAATACATTGCGTATAAGATTTATTAACTGTCTGGTCTGGGGAATCTACAGAGATTTAACGAATCAAGATGGGAAGAGTCAGTCTTTGTCTTGTCATAATGTTCTTCATCTGTAGTGCTCAAAAAATTGATGCACAAGTACAGAATATCAGAGAGAAACAAGATACCATTTCGGCGACTAAATCATTAGAGCATATCAGGCCCGAGAATATCAAGAAGGGACCATTGAATAATGCTTTGGATGTATTGAGTGGTCAGTCTGCCGGTGTGAACGTCACCACTAATGGGACTGACAGGCTCGCTATGCTGAATAGTATCCGTGTGCGTGGTACCACATCCATTATGGGTGGCAATGACCCGTTAGTAATTATTGACGGAGTGACATCTGACATCGCTACGCTATCTACCATATATCCCGCAGACATCGAGAGTTTCACTATTTTGAAGAATGCTACCGAAACGGCAATGTACGGTTCCCGTGGTGCTTCAGGTGTAATTGAGATTAAGACCAAGAAAGGAACGGGGCGAGGTTTCGAAATATCATATGATGGCAACTACGGATTCGAGTCAATGTATAAACATCTGCAAATGCTCAACGGCCCGGAGTATATAGCTACAGCAGAGGCACTTGGATTAGATTACAATAATGGTGGCTACAACACCAATTTTCACGATGTAATTACTCGTACGGGCTTGATACATCAGCATCACTTGGCTTTTAGCGGTGGTTCGGAAAACTCAAACTATCGAGCATCGTTCGGTTTTATGGATCATAATACAATTGTCAAAGTTAACGATTACCGAAATTTAGTGGTAAAACTTGATGCTACACAAAAGGCTTTCGATGGTCGCTTAGTTGGCGATTTTGGTGTATATGGCTACTCGTCAAAGATACACGACATTTTCGATACACGAATGCTGTTTTACTCGGCAGCTGCACAGAATCCTACATATCCAGCAGGAACTGATGTTAATGGCAACTGGGTGAAGAACTCGGCTGCATCACACATCAACCACCCCGGAGCACTCCTCTATGAGAAAAATGACTCCGAAGAACGGAATTTCAATACACATTTGGGGCTGAAATTTAATATCCTTGACAATTTGATATTGTCGGCTTTCGGCTCTTATTCATATTCATCTACGGGAAATGCTCAATTTTGTCCTACATGGGTGTGGGCGCAAGGCAATGTTTATCGTGGAGAGTTCAAGGGTGAAGACTACTTTACAAATGTGTCCCTCTCATATAACAATGCTTGGGGAGACTCACACCTTGATGCTGTTGTTGGCGCAGAATATCTTAAACAGGTAAGGACTGGTTTATGGGTGCAGGCAAAAGGAATAACAACAAATGATTTCTCCTATAATAACATCGGAGCAACATCATCGCGTCCTTTCGGTGGTACGAGCAGTAGCTATGAAGACCCGTCACTTGCTTCAATAATGGGTAGTGTCACATATAGTTACAAGGATAGATATTCTATTGCGGCAGCACTCCGTGGAGATGGCTCTTCAATGGTAAGCGATAACAATACTTTCGGATTCTTCCCATCAGTATCACTGGGTTGGGATGTAAAAAAAGAAGGCTTCCTCTCTGATACTGACTTTATAACAATGTTGAAACTAAGAACCGGATATGGTCGGTCAGGAAATCTTGGAGGTATAACATCCTATACAACACTTAATACCGTAAAGGAGAATGGTATCGTATCCATCAACGGTGCACCTACCGTAACAATGGGAAGTATACGCAACACGAATCCGGACCTTAAGTGGGAGACTCGTTCAACATTTAATATCGGTTTTGACTTAGGTATATGGGATAATCGGTTGATGCTTACCTCGGAATTATATTACTCAAAGACAACTGATATGCTCTATGAGTATGATGTTCCCGTTCCGACCTTTGCGTTCGATAAACTGATGGCAAATATCGGCTCGATGTTTAACCAGGGTGTCGAACTAGGAATCTCGGTAGTTCCCATTCAACGAAAGGATATGGAGATGAATATCAACTTCAATATGTCCTACCAGAAGAATAAGTTACTTTCGCTTAGTGGAGAGTATAATGGTATGCATATGACAGCTTCAGATATTACTCCGATTGGCTCGCTTTATGGTGCAGGTCAGAACGGTGGAGACAATAATGTAGTATATCAGATTGTAGGTCAGCCATTGGGGGTATTCTATCTACCTCACTGCAAAGGGCTTAAAGAAAATGAACTTGGTGGCTACAGTTACGATATTGAAGATTTGAATGATGATGGCGAGATTGATTTTAGCGATGGCGGAGACAGGTATATAGCAGGTCAGGCAACCCCCAAGGTAACTATTGGATCAAACATCAGTTTCCGTTACAAGTCCTTTGATATTGCCATGCAGATAAATGGTGCTTTCGGTCATAAGATATTCAATGGCACGGGCTTGGCTTATACCAATATGTCTATATTCCCTGACTACAATGTAT
This sequence comes from Bacteroides sp. RTP31139st1_H2_RTP31139_211217, assembly GCF_040227615.1. Lineage (NCBI taxonomy): Bacteria > Pseudomonadati > Bacteroidota > Bacteroidia > Bacteroidales > Bacteroidaceae > Bacteroides > Bacteroides sp. RTP31139st1_H2_RTP31139_211217. The sequence continues at coordinate 9,212 of NZ_JBCNZM010000177.1, forward strand.
TGAAGGGTGCTCCTGAAAAAAATATTATTGATCAGAATGTTTCAGACTATTGGTTGGAAAAAGGTGACTATGTAAATATTGAACATATTACCATAGTGTCTTTTCCTGATTTAGCTAGACGCTTTTTCTTTTTATAACCGATATCAGTAGACGGTTCTTGGAATGTTGTACTG
>NZ_JBCNZM010000178.1:0-850 GCF_040227615.1 Bacteroides sp. RTP31139st1_H2_RTP31139_211217
GATAATTTGTATCCTCAGATTTCATTCTTGATAAGTGAAGTTGATAGATTGATTACAGAAAAATAGATTTCCTTCTTCCCCTCTTTTTTTAGTATCTTTCATCCCCCTTCGTTAGCAAAATACGAACAGATTTTGTTCCTTTGCAAGTAAACAATGCCCCTACGGAACGGATGACAAATATCACCCCGTTGCTTTATCAAAGCGGGTATGTGACGATAAGGAATTATTCTCCGCTTACACATCTTTATACGCTGGATATCCCCAATAAAGAAGTGCGCATGGGGTTGATGAAATTGGGTATAGAATGAAGAAGGGAGCCTTTTACAGCCCCCTATACTCCCTTTCCGCATCGAAGCACGGACAAGCTTTCGCTGGATTCAAATCATGGTGCCCCACAATCAGCGCCCGTGGAAAGATACGCTTCAACTCACGTAGCAGTGCCAGTAACGAAGCCTTCTGTTCCAGTGTGCGGGTATCGGCAGGAAAACTTGCAGCATCCAGTCCTCCTTCATAACAGATGCCGATAGAATGGCGGTTGTGATTGAGGCAATGCGCACCTATTTTTTCCAACGGGCGGCCGCGGTGTATTTCGCCGTTGCGGGTCAGATAGAAATGATAGCCGATGTCACGGAAGCCGCGGTGGTGGATGTGGTCGCGGCGGCAATCCTCAAAGCCCAGGGCCACGCCTTGAGGCGTGGCTGAGCAATGAACAATGAGCAGGGTAATCGTACGCATGGCTATTTGCAAGCGCCCAGACCTAAAGCTCCCGCTATGGCGGTAGCTACGGTGATGATTACTTTGAGGACAATGCCCCACACGGATTTTGACTTTTTGTCTTCACTCATGGTAA
>NZ_JBCNZM010000178.1:860-9287 GCF_040227615.1 Bacteroides sp. RTP31139st1_H2_RTP31139_211217
CGGCAAACGCGATGGTACTCCGTCCCGTGGGCTCGGAGATGTGTATAAGAGACAGCTTCTCATCCTAACGGATTCTCGCCCTGGTCACCGTCACTTCCTCCGGAACCGCCGTCGGAACCACTGCCATCGGGAGCTTTTCCGCCTACGGTGTACAGGGAAGATTCCTTCAGCTGTCCATCCAGGTTGATTTGGGCATTACTCAGTTCGCCGGTGGCACGGGCGCGGAGCTTCAGCCCCTTCACGTTGTTGGCCAGCGAGAAGTCGGCAGCGGATTGCGCCCCTTTCTTGCTGACGATTCCTACGGAGAAGATGGCAAGGTCATCCAGTTTCACGTTCTTGCCGTCCAGAATCAATTCTTTGGTGCAGGAAACCATGTCTGCCAGTACTCCCTTGATGACACCACTCGAATAGGGGGTGTTGTGATTGGACATGTGCTTGGCCAGCTTTTCGATGTCGAAGGTTTCTTCGATTACGGGGCGTGCATACCAGAGGCCTTTCAGTGGGCTGTCTTCGCCCGTCACTTGATACTTTTTGTAACGAATCATACAATTAAAATTTAGAAGTTAAAGGATAAAAACATTTGCTGTGTTGAACTCAACGATGCAAAGATAAGGCTGTGGATATGGGCGTTTGCCGGTTTTTGCAGGTTCTCGTCTGTTTGGGTCTGTTTTAGTCGGTTATTTACGCTTGCAAGTTTGATAATGTCATGATTTATAGTTACTTTTGATGAAATATAAATCGTAACTGTCAACTATGGATTCTTTTGTCATACGTACATACGGGCGTACCGAATTGGCCCAAATCTATTGTCCCAATCTTTGTCCGGAGGCTGCCTTCCGCAAACTGAAACACTGGATAGACCTTTGTCCCGATTTGCGTGACGGACTTTCCGCCTTGGGTGGTTCTTCCCGTTCCCGCTCTTATACGCCTGCCCAGGTGCGGCTGATAGTGGCTGCACTTGGAGAGCCTTAAACCTGAGGTTGAATGGCGTAAAGGTCAGGCCGGGAAGCGTAAAGGTGAGGTTGGTACACTTGGTACAGAGGTTCATCCATCCTTTCGCCTCACACACATACGCGTGCGTGAAGCGAAGTGAATGTCAGACTTTTGGTTTCCGGTAGTTTCCCTTGCCATCTACATTTTCCACCAGCCCGTGTTTCTGCATACGTTTGAGCCAGGTGGAGGCGGTTTCCGATTTGATGCCCATCTCTCCGGCTTTCTGCAGGAAAGAGGCCCGTGTGAATTCTTCTTCCATGCTGCCTACCAGCGCATCCCGGTCGGCATTGCCGCGGCTTGTCACTTCGGTGTTGGGCAGGAAGGAGAGGATATGGGTGGTATGCCGGTAAAGGCTTTCGGCCAGTGAGAGTACGGCATGAAAGTCATCGGAAGCAATGAGGAGATTCCATCGGCTGACAATGTGGTCTTTCAGATTGTCTGTGGCTGTGTGAGGGTCGGGTGACACGTAAGGCGAGGCGGTGATTTCCCCTTGTTCCATTGCGCGGAGCATGGCCACCACTTCCATGATGCGGCAGATGTTGATGGCTAGACGTGCCACGCTGCTTGACATCTCGTTTCCGTTGGCCAGTCCGGAGCGTACGAAAAGCCGGGAGAAGAGCCGGTTGAATTCATCTTTCTGTCCGTCCGTAAGGTGAAGGGTGAATATTCCGTTCATGACAATGGTTTTCAGTTTGTCCTTCCATTCCATGCCCAGAGCCTTGAAGGTATCTTCAAGATCGCTGTCATTGCGGTCGAACTGGTTTTGCCAATGATGTATGGCAGGCATGTAGTAGAATACCTGGCGGGAAAAGAGCCCGTTCTCGGCAGTGGGAATCAGTGGTTTCACTTGTGAGGGGGTGCCTGACAGAAGTACGGAAAGATAAGTTTTCTTTACCTCTCGGTATTCGTGGTCGGTGCGGCGGTTGTAGGACAGTCGGTCGTGGTCGAAGGCTTTGCGCATGGTGTCGCTCCAGTGTCCGTATTCCGAACCGATGGCGGTGGAGATGGTGTCAGCTTCGCTTTCGCATATCAGTCCGGTGCCGTCGGAGTCCATCAGGTTTTGCAGGATGCCGGTTCCGGTGTTGTTACCCGAGATGAGGAACATCTTGTTGAGAGGCATTACGGGAGTCTCCGTTTTTCCACGTTCCTTGCCCAGTGTGTCGTATTTTGCTTTTTCGCGGCGGTAACATGCCATACTTTCGTCTACCTGCCCACGTATTTCATCGTGAATGGGTTCGGCAAGCAGGCGTACCAAGGAGAGCACTCCTTTGCCGGATGCAGGTAGGGCTACTACAAAGGTTTGCAGGCAGGGGGACATCATTTTTCCTCCGTAGGAACATCGGACGTGTTTTCCCATACTGGCACCCAATACGGTGATGGCACCCAGTAGCAGTACATCGTATTGGGCGAGGGAGGTTCCGCAGCTCATGATGCGATTCAGGGGATAAGGCCAGTGGAGGTGTTCGTCGAAAGTGGGTAATGGAGACAGTGGTTCAATGCCCGATGCGGACTCTTCCTCGCGTGCGCGTGTGTGTGAGGTAGAAGAGAGGGGTGAACTTTGTGTACCAAGTGTACCAATGGCGGGTGCGGCTTCATGCTGAATCTTCACGCCGCAAAGCTCGGCCAGATGAAAGGCGGTTCCCAGATGCACGTCGTTACGGCCGGTCTTTAGGGCATTGCTGAAGAGCTTGTCGGCTGCCCGTCGGTCGAACTTGGACGACAGGCTGCACAGACTTAAAAAATCATGCCGTCCTGCTTCTCCGCAGTCGGTGGCAATGGCAAATGCCAGTTGTATATATTCTTGATAGGTTGGAGCAATGTCTGCTCCTGCATTTCTGACTGCTTCGGCCAGAAGGTGCAATGAAGATAGTGGTTCCATCGGATTTGGTAATTTATAATTAGTAATTTGTTGTCGGTGATTTGCAATGACTCATAATTCGAAGTTCACAACTTTTCTGAGCAGTGCTTTCGGGTCATGGCAGAGGAAACAGGCACGTACGAGGTCTTTCCCCGAAGTGTCCACTCCTTTTCCGGGTTGTGTGTTTTCGGCGTCATACATGCAGTGGACGTAGTTCATGGCCCATTGTATTCCTTCTGCAGGATTCTGTCCGTGAAGACAGGGAACAAACGCTTTTACGCCCCGTCCGGTGGGGCTGATGAACACCAGCGCAGGGCATAGATAGGGGTCATCAAACAGTTGTTGCCGTAAGTTTTCCGTTTCTTCTGCGGATTCAAGGTGGTCGATATCGACTACAACCAGGCCGGAGGATTCCGTGAGGCAGTCGCTCCGTCGTCGGGTGAATACGCCGCAGGGAGTGACGTAGGGCAGTGTTTGCTGCTTTAGGCATCGGCAGGCGGTTTCGTCGCCTCGCAGTGCGGCGTTTCTTACAGCAAGTGTCAGTGTGGCAAGGTGTTCATTGGAGGTGATTAGTTTGTACACTTCCTCGAGATTCATAGTCCGCAGTGGAGTCAGCGTGGCGCTTTTTACGTTTTTTCCGGTTGCCGCATCTTTTACGGGTGAGATGGGCGGCATGAATAGCGACATTTTAAGAGTGTTTTTCATCGTATGTTTTTTAAAATTATTGTGCAAAGTTAGGTAACTTATTTCACCCAATCTTTTCCGTATACGGAAAAGATTTTAAGCTGGCTAAAGTATAAATAACAATCTATAACATTATAGAAACTATTATACAATTCACATAACCGAAAATTGACATGAATGAAAACTGTATGCACTCTTCATTGGGTGCTTTTATCGAAACTTTACGTAAAATGAGAAAGATTACTATCGCGGAACTTACTTTGGAAGCTCATATCAGTACAAAAACGTATATCCATATAAAAAAGGGCTCGATGCAAGACTAAGCGCCTACTTATCGCTGATTTTCTACTATTTCAGGGATTTGGAGGATGAGGAAATCAGGCGGGTGATTAATGGGTGGCTGGATGAATGGTTTAAGGTGAGAAAGAAGGAATAAGAGAAGGTGCCTTGCTCTCAGTCACTTTTATATAAATTATATGATAAAGTCAATTATTCAACTTCTTCGCCCACATCAATGGCTGAAGAATCTATTCATTTTTTTGCCGCTCTTTTTCGACCGTCAATTGACGGATCTGGATAAACTATTGGCAGTGGTGGGAGCATTTGTAGCGTACAGTCTTGCCGCCAGTGCGATTTACTGTTTCAATGACATTTGGGACGTAGAGGCTGATAGGCAACATCCCAAGAAGTGTAAACGCCCTATTGCTTCAGGAAAAATATCAAAAGGGATGGGATATGGTATTAGTGCGATACTTGTCACAATGTCACTGCTTTTACTTGTTACTTATACAGGAAGGGAAAAATGGTATTTATTTGGCATAATATGTTTCTATCTACTTCTTAATATTGCCTACTGTGTGAAGTTGAAACAGATTACGATTATTGATGTATTTATCATTGCATTCGGATTTGTACTTCGCATTTTTGTGGGTGGTGTAGCTGTGGGTATTCACCTCTCTCATTGGATTATTTTGATGACGTTCTTATTGGCTCTCTTCTTGGCTTTTGCCAAACGTCGGGATGACGTGGTCATCTACCAAGAAACTGGAGTGTCGGCTCGAAAAAACGTCAACCGCTATAACCTTGAGTTTATGAATCAAACCATTGGTATTATTGCTAGCATTACGATGGTTTGTTACATCATGTACACGGTGAGTGAGGAGGTTGTGGAGCGCATGCATACGCAATACCTTTATGCCACTTCCGTCTTTGTATTGGCAGGCATCGTCCGCTATTTGCAAATCACTATTGTCGATGTAAAGAGTGGAAGTCCCACTAAGGTGCTGATGAAAGACCGCTTTGTACAACTCTGTATCATAGGTTGGATATTGACGTTTATTCTCATACTCTATTGTTAAATTGCTAAGATGAAACAGATTGTTGCATTCGACTTCGATGGTACCATTACCAATCGAGATACACTGCTTGAGTTCATCAAGTTCGCAAAAGGCAAGACAGCTTTTTATCTTGGCTTTTTGCTTCATCTGCCTTGGTTGTTGGCTATGAAGTGTCACCTCTATCCCAATTGGAAGACCAAGCAGATGATTTTCTCCTATTTTTTTAAAGGAGTGAATTTGGATGAGTTCGATGCAGTCTGTTATAGATTCTTTATGGAGAGAGGTGAAAATTTGCTCTATCAGGATGCGGTTAAACAGATAAAACAGCACCTATATAGAGGCGATGAAATAGTCGTTATTAGTGCCAGCATTGATAATTGGGTAAAGCCATTTGCTGAGAGCTTAGGCATTAATCAAGTTTTGGGGACTCAGCTGGAGTTATCAGGAACCGGACACCTTACGGGTCGTTTCGCTACTGCCAATTGCTATGGCGAAGAGAAGGTGAAACGCTTGCTGCAGCTCTATCCTGACAGAACTCAATATCGACTGGTAGTTTATGGAGACAGTCGAGGAGATAAGGAACTCCTTGCTTTTTCGGATGAATCATATTACAAACAGTTCAATAGATGAATATTCTTTTAATTCTTATTAGTGTGCTGCTAAATTGCGCTGCTCAGCTTTGTATCCGCAAGGGTATGCTGATTGTAGGTGAAGTCGGTATGAGTGGCATGGTGCAAAATTTGGGTGCCATGATATCCAACCTCTGGTTGTGGGGAGCCATGGTTTGTTATGCTGTGAGCATTTTGATGTGGATGGCTGTATTGAGCAAAGTAGAAGTAAGTTTTGCCTATCCGTTCCTAAGTATCGGCTATGTGGTGGCAGCTTTGGTGGGTTACTATTTCTTTGATGAATCACTGACGTTCACACGCATTGCTGGCATAATGGTGATTTGTGTTGGTGTTTATTTAATCTCTAGAAGTTGACAAGATGAAATATTTTATATTTGGAGGTAATGGCTTTGTGGGCCGTTACTTGGCGAATGCCTTACTGGAGAGAAATGAAAAGGTGGTTGTATGTGACTTACACCCAACCCTTGATGAACGAGTTACAAAGGGTTGCGAGTATCGACAGACTGATATTCGTGATAAGCAACAATTGTCTACTATACCCATTTCTGCGGATGACATTATTATCAATCTTGCTGCTAATCAATACCATACCAAGGTGCCCCGTGATAGAAGAAACTACTTCTTTAGCGTAAATACTGTTGGCACAGGGAATATCCTTGAAGCGATTTACAACAAGGGATGTCGAAATTACCTGATGTTCACGACAGATATGACCTACGGAAAACCTCAATACTTGCCTGTTGACATTGAACATCCGCAAAATCCTTTCGGTCCATACGGTCAGAGCAAGAAAGCATGTGAAGAAATCTGCTTTGAATATCGGAAGCAGGGTATGAATATCACCATCTTCCGTCCCCGTATGATTAACGGCCCCGGCCGTTTGGGTATATTGGTGAAACTCTTCAAACTGATTGATATGAACTTGCCTGTTCCCACCATTGGTAACGGAAAGAATCACTATCAGATGATTTCTGTATTCGATTGTGTGAGTGCAATTCTCTGTGCTATTGATAAGGGTTTGCCTAATAAGGAGTACAATCTCGGTTCCAAAAACTCACCCGATATACGTACACTTTTAAAAGGTGTAATTGCATCAGCCCATTCACACTCGGCTGTGATTCCTACCCCGGGGAAATTAGTTAAGTTTATACTCAATATTTTTGATAGCATCGGCCTGACCATCATGTACAAAGAACAATTCATGATAGCAGATGAAGAGTATATTCTTGATATTAAGCAGACAGAAGACGATTTGGATTGGCATCCTCAATATAATGACGAGGATATGCTGAAGGAGGCGTATCAAATGTATAAAAAGCAATAAAAATTGGACCATGAGACTAAAGAATAAAAATGTGTTGTTTTTTACAAAGCTGATTGTGTTTGGTGCTTTATTTATGATGATACTTCCCTTTATTTTGTTTGGGGAGAACAATTACATCACTGTTCATGATAACTTAGACCAATTTCCACCCTTTTGGTCAATTGCTAAAAAGGTTGGACTTTTCTCTTTTGATGTATCTACCGGAGTCATGGATAACACACCGGCTGTCTATTTCGGCTGGGGAGGCTTTACCATCCAGAACTTTGCCTATTATCTCTTACCGGCTTATGTCGCCTACGTATTGACTTATTTAATTTCATTGCTCGTTGGCTTCTTTTCAATGTACAAGTTGCAGTGTATATTATTTGGAAAGGAGCATCGTGAAATCCTATTATTCACTTCTCTGCTTTTTGCCATTTTACCGGTAATCCCTGCTTGGTCTATCTCAGTGGCATCCATACCGTTGGCTTGTATCGTGTTTTATCATATTTATAAGGGAGGAAGTAAATGGTGGCTGTTGGCGGCACTTTTCCTCCCCTTCTTGATGGAGTTTCATTGCAGTGCTTTGTTTGCCTGTGGCTTTTGGTTAGCGGGTATGGTTATCGCTTCAATAAAAAGCAAGCGTTTTCACTCCACACTATTTGTGGCATTCTTACTGTTATGCATTGGTGTGGTGATATTCAACTTTAAACTGTTCTACATGCAGTTTGCCGTTGGTGAAGACCTGAATCGGAATCACTTTATTATAGAACCAATCAACATTGCTATTGGTTTGTACCAGTATGGTGTGGAGGGTTTTTATCATGCTTCTACCATTCAGAAATACGTGGTATTTCCAGTTTGTTTTATTACGTGCTGTTATGTGGCTTGGCAGTGGATAAGAAACAAAACCGTTACAAAAGAGCAATCTGTCTTTTTTATTTGTGGAACCATGGCGTTTATTTGTTCATTCGTAGCAGCAGCAGATGAAGCCTTTTGGTTCGATGACCTTAAAAATTTAATCTCCGCCCTAGATGGTTTTTCCTTTGCACGCTTATTTGTCTTCAACCGTCTCTTTTGGTACGTAGCTTTCAGCGCCAGCCTTATGATGTGCTTGCGTAATCGGTATCTCAAACGGATTGTACCTTTTATTCTGATTGTCCAGTTAGGTTATATAATGCTGTCGCGTACTACTTATAACGACTCCATTTATTCATTAGCAGCGAACACGATTCCTTCACTAAAGAAAGATCATCTCACTTGGAAGGAGTTTTATGACGAAGCTCTTTTTACGAAGATAAAGAAGGATATTAATTATAAAGGTGAACCGGTAGCTGCTGTAGGCTATCATGAAATGATATTGATGTACAATGGTTTTAATTGTATCGGTGGATATCTTTCCTGCTATCCCTATAAAGATATGTTGAAATACCGTCGTTTGATTGAGCCACAACTCAACGTGAACGAAGAAATCCGCCATTACTATGATATTTGGGGTGGTCGCCGCTACCTTTATTGTGAAGGTGTGGACTATCAGCCCACTCGGAAAAAGTGTGAACAATCGGTTGAGTTACTTATTAATGCCGATGTATTTCGCAATGAATTTGGCGGCAAGTATATACT
>NZ_JBCNZM010000179.1:0-2525 GCF_040227615.1 Bacteroides sp. RTP31139st1_H2_RTP31139_211217
GGGCACGTTGACAAACGCCAATACTTTCTTATTTAAATCTTTATCGCGGTTCAGCCGGTTCAATGATTCCAGGAACACATCGATACCCTTATTTTTGAACTCATAGCGTCCGCTGGTACCGATAATCAGCGTATCGTCGCCCAAGTCCTCACCCAGCAGGCAGTTTGCCACACGCAGCATGGTGGAACGGGCACGTTTGCGCTTGCCGGTAAAGGTGGCGCCTTTCGGTACAAAATCATCTTCAAAACCGTTCATCAGCACAACATCCGCAGGCTTGTCAAGCAATTCCCTGCATTCGTTGTTTGTGATTTCGCTCACAGTGGTGAAACAGTCCACATAGTGGGCCGTCTGCTTTTCAATGGAATGTTTGGACTGCATGTTCAGCTCCTCCGCCATCTGGTCGCCGTTGTAGGCGAAAAGATAATCGTAAAGCGGCTTGTTGTTGCCAGCTATGGAGCGGCCGATGGACGTGGCATGGGTGGTGAAGATAGTCCCTATCTCGGGAACGGCAGACTGAAGATAGAGGGCGGCCATGCCGGTCATCCACTCGTGTGCCTGGAACACCACTTTGTCCGTTTCCGTCAAATTATAGCGATAGAAGCTCTCTATCACCTTGCCGGTAGCGAAAGCAAACATGGATGCTTCGTCATAATCACCATATCCATGCAGTGAATCCACCTGATAGCGGTTCCACATTTCTGTATAAATCTCATTTTTTTCTGCAAAGAACGGTTGGAAATCAACCAATATAACAATAGGTTCTCCCGGAATGTTCCAGCGACCTACGCGGACGGAAAGATTGTCTTTCAACGCTGCATGTTTTTTCCACGCTGCACAAAGGTTATCAGACTCAATGAACAAAGGGTTCTCTTTTCCCTGCCAGAAATCCGGCCCTATAAAGAATAATCTATCGCGAAATTTAGTCTGTAAAGTATTTGCCCTTGTAGACAAAACTGTATAGATACCGCCTACTTTATTACACACTTCCCAACTCGCTTCGAAGATGTAATCGGGGGTAAGTAGTTCTTTAGTCATATTATGTTATAATCTCTTTATCTTAATTACGGCTGCAAAAGTACGTATTATTCTTTGAAAAATAGCCTTTTAATCGAAAAAACTGATTAAATATGCATAAACAATCGTTTGCGGAATGTCATAGTTTAGCCACAAAAGCCCCATTGGCTCGCCCATCCATGCATTTTTCGTCTAAAATTCCCGAAGTTTCAAATAAGAATTCCCGGAGTTTTCAGTTGAAGCCCCAGGAATTTAAACAAAAAACCCCAGGGATTTCAATTGTAAATCCCTGGGGTTTATTTTCTTATAATCCGGATTATACCATCAATGCAGCTACCAGCGCCAAAATAGCATAGAATTCAGGAAGCGCGGCGTAAATCATTGTATTGGTCTGTACGTCGTGTCCCTGGGAAATACCCACAATACCGCTAGCACAAATCTGTCCCTGACGGATAGCGGAGAACAGACATACCAGTCCGACACCCAATCCGATGCCCAGCATCAAAGGACCGTCTGTCGCAAAATCCCTGCCCATAGACATCAGGAAAGCCACGAAGCCGTAAAGTCCCTGCGTAGCCGGAAGGGCCGACAAAATCATATAACTTGCTGACTTGGAAGGGTCTTTCTTCAACGCACCTTCTGCCGCACTACCGGCGATAGTTGTACCGAAGCAACTGCCAATTCCTGCAAGGGCCAACATCAGGCCCAGACCGAGATAACCTAAAATTTCATTCATAATGTTTCTATTTTTATTTGTTTTTTAATTTGTTTATTTCTTTACTACTGTAAAAGGTTTATAGGCTTCGCCCTTACCTTCGTAACCGGAATTCTTGAAGTATTCCACAAATGTCAGACGGAGCGGGTGTACAAAGGCACTCAGACAAGACATGGCAATGTTCAGCGTATGCCCGAATATCAGTATCAGACCGCAGAACAGCCATCCCAGGGCCGGACCTGCAGCATCGTTCACCATGAAGGCAAGCTGGTTGAACACGCCTCCAAGCATACCGCCTGCCAAGCCGAGGGCATAGAGACGGATGTAGGAAAGTATATCGCCCATCAATCCGGTTGCCATGTTATAGGTATCCCATACTCCGGCACCGATGTTGACAAATACATTCCGGTGGATATTGTTCAGCAGGTAGATACCGATGGCAGAAACACCGCCAATCACGATAAATGCCCACGTAGACACGTCTTCCGAAATTATTTTGAAGAAGGAAAGTCCGCCGGTGCAGATAAATCCCACCACCAGCAACAGCCATCCCCAAGCACTGAGCGACTCCTTGAAGCCGAAACGAACGGTCTGTCCCACGGCCTTCACCGTCATGGCAATGCAGATGTGCACCGCACCGATAATCAACGCCAGCAGCATTTGCTTGTCATAGGTAGTCTCACCTATCTTACCCACAATCATGAATTCCTTCAGTTTGGCGGGTATCTCCAGGTCAAAGAGGCTTACACCGAAGAAGGTTCCCAATATGGCACCGATGACGGACGTAAATATACCC